>NZ_JBHYMQ010000002.1:0-42276 GCF_042742985.1 Streptomyces sp. NPDC058864
GGCCATCCCCGAGGGGGTGGCCGGGCGCCTTTCGCGTACGTCCGGGTCGGGGTCCGGACCCGGGCCGTGTCGCCCTAGCAGCCGAGCAGCCGGCCGCCGAGGTAGGCCTCGACCTGGTCCAGCGAGACGCGCTCCTGCTTCATGGTGTCCCGCTCGCGCACGGTGACCGCGTTGTCGTCGAGGGTGTCGAAGTCGACGGTCACACAGAACGGGGTGCCGATCTCGTCCTGACGGCGGTAGCGGCGGCCGATGGCGCCGGCGTCGTCGAACTCGATGTTCCAGTGGCGGCGCAGGTCGGCCGCGAGGCCCTTGGCCTTCGGCGAGAGCTGCGGGTTGCGCGACAGCGGCAGGACGGCGACCTTGACCGGCGCCAGGCGCGGGTCGAGGCGCATGACGGTGCGCTTCTCCATCACACCCTTGGCGTTGGGGGCCTCGTCCTCGTTGTACGCGTCGAGCATGAAGGCGAGCATGGCGCGGTTGAGACCCGCCGCGGGCTCGATGACGAACGGGAAGTAGCGCTCGCCGGCCTCCTGGTCGAAGTACGACAGGTCCTGGCCGCTGGCCTGGCTGTGGGCCTTGAGGTCGTAGTCCGTGCGGTTGGCGATGCCCTCGAGCTCGGAGTACTCGGTGCCGCCGAAGTTGAAGCGGTACTCGATGTCGACGGTGCGCTTCGAGTAGTGGGACAGCTTCTCCTTCGCGTGCTCGTACCAGCGCATGTTCTCCTCGCGCATGCCCAGGCCCCGGTACCAGTCCCAGCGCTGCTGCATCCAGTACTCGTGCCAGGTCTCGTCCTCGCCCGGCTTGACGAAGAACTCCATCTCCATCTGCTCGAACTCACGGGTCCGGAAGATGAAGTTGCCGGGGGTGATCTCGTTGCGGAAGGACTTGCCGGTCTGGGCGATGCCGAACGGCGGCTTGCGGCGCGAGGTCGTCTGCACCTGGGAGAAGTTGGTGAAGATGCCCTGCGCGGTCTCCGGGCGGAGGTAGGCGACCGAGCCGGAGTCCTGGGTCGGGCCCAGGTGGGTGGCGAGCAGCCCGGAGAACTGCTTGGGCTCGGTGAAGGTGCCCTTGTTGCCGCAGTTGGGGCAGTTGAGGTCGGACAGGCCGTTGGCCGGCAGGTGGCCGTGCTTGGCCTCGTACGCCTCCTCCAGGTGGTCGGCGCGGTAACGCTTGTGACAGGAGGTGCACTCGGTGAGCGGGTCGGTGAACGTGGCGACGTGACCCGAGGCCTCCCAGACCTCGCGGGCCAGGATCACCGAGGAGTCGAGGCCGACCACGTCCTCCCGGGAGGTGACCATCGCACGCCACCACTGGCGCTTGATGTTCTCCTTCAGTTCGACGCCCAGCGGCCCGTAGTCCCAGGCGGCGCGCTGACCGCCGTAGATCTCGCTGCAGGGGAAAACGAAGCCACGGCGCTTGCTCAGGCTGACGATGGTGTCGATCTTGTCGGCGGCCACGGTGCTCTCTTCAGACGACGAAGCGGTCGGTGAGGTCCGCCGGGGCGCGTGCGGTCCGGCGAATACCTCAGATTACCGGCGGGGGCGGGGCCCGTATCAAATCGGTTCCGTGGTCCGGGGGCACAGGGACCGGCCACAAAGCCAATTGACAATCGTTTCCAGTTTTGTTGAAAATGGGAGTCATGAACATAGGTCGCGCTCTGGTCCCCCTCGCCGCCGTCGCCGGCCTGGTCGCCGTGTCCGCCTGCTCCACCGCGGGCGCGAACGGGGCGGACGGCAGGCTGAGGGTCACCGCTTCCTTCTACCCGATGCAGTTCCTGGCCGAGCAGATCGGCGGCGGGTACGTCGACGTGACGGCACTGACCAAGCCCGGGACCGAACCGCACGACCTGGAGCTCACCCCCCGGCAGACCGGCGAGCTGGGCGAGTCCGACGTCGTCGTCTACCTCAAGGGGCTGCAGCCCGCCGTCGACGACGCGATAGCGCAGTCCGGCGTGGAGAACACCGTCGACGCCGCCTCGCTGACCCCGCTGGAGGACCACGGCACCGAGGTCGACGGCCACCACCACACCACCGGGGACAACCACACGGGGCACGAGGACGGCGAGGACGGCGAGGACGGCGAGGACGCCGGTGCCGACCCGCACATCTGGCTCGACCCGGTCCGCTACGCCGAGGTCGCCGAGGGCGTCGGCAAGGCCCTCGCCAAGGCCGACCCGGCCCACCGCGCGGCCTACGAGAAGAACGCCGCCGCGCTGGTGGCGAAGCTGGACGCGCTGAACACCGACTTCGAGGACGGGCTGAAGAACCGCACCTCGGACACCTTCATCACCACCCACGCCGCCTTCGGCTACGTCGCCGAGCGCTACGGGCTGGTCGAGGAGGCGATCAGCGGTGTCGACCCGGAGTCCGAGCCCAGCGCCGCCCGGATGAAGGCGCTGCACACACTCGCCCAGGACAAGGGCGTCAGCACCGTGTTCTTCGAGACCCTGGCCAGCGACCGGACCGCCAGGACCCTCGCCGGCGACCTCGGCCTGAAGACCGCGGTGCTCGACCCGATCGAGGGCATCACCGACAAGTCCGCGGGCCGCGACTACTTCGAGGTCCAGCACAGCAACCTTCAGGCCCTGCGCACGGCGCTCGGCGCGAAGTGAGGCGATGATGACGGAGCCAGGTACGGAGGCCGGAATGGACACGGTCATAGCGATGCGGGGTGCCACCGCCACGCTCGGCCCACGCCCGGTGCTGCGCGGCGTCGACCTGACCGTGCGGCGCGGCGAGGTCGTCGCGGTGCTCGGCGCCAACGGTTCGGGCAAGTCCACCGCGATCCGCGCCGTGGTCGGCCAGGTGCCGCTCACGTCGGGCGGACTGGAGCTGTTCGGCACCCCGCTGAACCGGTTCCGCGAGTGGGCCCGGATCGGCTACGTGCCGCAGCGCACCACGGCGGCCTCCGGCGTCCCCGCCACCGTGCGCGAGGTCGTCTCAGCCGGGCGGCTGGCCCGTACGAGGCTGGGTCTGCCCCGCAAGGCGGACCGCCGGGCGGTGGAGCGTGCCCTGGAGCTGGTCGGGATGGCCGACCGGGCCGGCGACCCGGTCGAGGCGCTCTCCGGCGGCCAGCACCAGCGGGTGCTCATCGCCCGCGCGCTGTCCGTCGAACCCGAACTGCTGATCATGGACGAGCCGATGGCCGGCGTCGACCTCGCCAGCCAGGAGGTGCTCGCCGGAACGCTGCGCGAACAGGTCTCGCTGGGCACCACCGTGCTGCTGGTGCTGCACGAACTCGGCCCGCTCGAGCCGCTGATCGACCGCGCGGTGGTGCTGCGCGACGGCTGCGTCGTGCACGACGGGCCCCCGCCGAAGGCCCAGGGGCAGCACGCGCTGCCCGGCCACGACCATGTCCACCCGCACGCGGACCACGCGGCCGAGCCGATCCGGACGGGGCTGTTCTGATGGAGCTGTTCTCCTACGCCTTCATGCAGCGGGCGCTGATCGCCGCCGTCCTCGTCGGCATCACCGCCCCCGCGATCGGCATCTACCTCGTCCAGCGCCGCCAGGCCCTCATGGGCGACGGCATCGGGCACGTCGCCCTCACCGGTGTCGGCCTCGGCTTCCTGCTCAGCGCCAACCCGGTGTGGATGGCGACGGCCGTGGCGGTCGCGGGCGCGGTCGTCATGGAACTCATCCGCTGGTACGGCAGGACGCGCGGCGACATCGCGCTGGCCATGCTCTTCTACGGCGGCATGGCGGCGGGCGTGCTGTTCACCTCGCTCGCGCCCAACGGCTCCAACGCCAATCTGCTCACCTATCTGTTCGGCTCCATCACCACCGTCTCCCCGCAGGACATCACCGCGATCTGTCTGCTGGCCGGCTTCGTGGTGCTGGTCACCGTGGGCCTGCGGCGGCAGCTGTTCGCGGTCTCCCAGGACGAGGAGTTCGCCCGGGTGTCCGGCCTGCCGGTGCGGCTGCTCAACCTGCTGGTCGCCGTCACCGCGGCGGTCACGGTCACGGTCGCCATGCGGGTCGTCGGACTGCTGCTGGTCAGCGCGCTGATGGTGATCCCGGTCGCCGCCTCGCAGCAGATCGCCCGCAGCTTCGCCACGGCCTTCGCGCTGTCGGTCGTGATCGGCGTGGCCGTCGCCTTCTCGGGGACGGTGACCTCGTACTACGCCGACGTGCCCTCCGGGGCGACCATCGTGCTGCTGGCCATCGGCGTCTTCGTCACGCTGACGCTGCTGGCCGCGCCGCTGGCGAAAAAGCGTGCACGCCGTGCCCCGGTGGACGGAACACGGTGCACTCTGGAAGTACCCGCGGCGCGTCCCACCGAGGACGACGTCCGGGTCTGAGCGCCCGGCCTGGCAGAATGACCGACCAACCGACCGAGTAGGAGGCCACCGGTGACGACCGCCAAGCCCCCCGTCCGCGGACGATCGACACGGCAGCGTGCCGCCGTCGCCGCGGCCCTCGCCGAGGCCGACGAGTTCCGCAGCGCCCAGGAGCTGCACGACCTCCTGAAGCACCGGGGCGATTCGGTCGGCCTCACCACGGTCTACCGCACGCTGCAGTCCCTCGCCGACGCCGGCGAGATCGACGTGCTCCGCACCGGGGACGGCGAGTCCGTCTACCGGCGCTGCAGCAGCGGTCACCACCACCACCTGGTCTGCCGGGTCTGCGGCAAGGCCGTCGAGGTCGAGGGTCCGGCGGTCGAGAAGTGGGCCGACACCATCGCCGGGGAGCACGGCTTCGTCGACGTCGCCCACACCGTGGAGATCTTCGGCACCTGCGCCGACTGCGCCGGCTGCGGCGGCGGCGCCGCGCAGGCCTGAGCCCGCGCCGGTCAGCGGTCGTAGCAGCGGTACGAGCCGTCGCCGGCCCGGCCGACGCTGTTGTGGGACCAGCAGTGCAGGGCGGGGGCGACGGTGCACATCCGCCACGCGAGGAGCGCGGCCAGACACAGGGCCGCGCCGCGCGCCGCCCTTGAGCCCCGGACCGCCACCGCGACCCCGCCCGCGGCCGGCAGGGCCGCGAGCGCGCACAGGTAGACGACCAGGGGAGCGGTGTTGTCGCGCAGGCCCGGACCCGACTCCATCTCCATCGTGGCGAGGAAACCGAGCATCACCAGGCAGGCGCAGGCCGCGAAGAGCACCGCCGCGCCGCAACCGCGCCCGGCGGCCACAGCTCGGGCCGCGCCACCGCGCCGTCCGTCCATGCCCCTCCCCCGTGTCCCGCGGTCGCCGGTGGGCGACCGCGGGGTGACCACTGACTACTCGGTGTCCGCGCCGCTCCGCGCGCCCTGCGGCTGCTCGTTGGGGATCGCGCCGCCGAAGCGGCGGTCGCGGGAGGCGTACTCCAGGCACGCGCGCCACAGGTCGCGGCGGTCGAAGTCCGGCCAGAGGACGTCCTGGAAGACCATCTCGGCGTAGGCGGACTGCCAGATCAGGAAGTTGGAGGTGCGCTGCTCGCCGGAGGGGCGGACGAACAGGTCCACGTCCGGCATGTCCGGGTGGTACATGTACTTGGCGAGGGTCTTCTCGGTGACCTTGGAGGGGTCGAGGCGACCCGCCTTTATGTCCTCGCCCAGGCGCGCCGCCGCGTCGGCGATCTCGGCACGGCCGCCGTAGTTGACGCACATGTACAGCGTCATCGCGTCGTTGTCGCGGGTCATCTCCTCCGCGACCTGGAGCTCCTGGACGACCGACTTCCACAGCCGGGGCATGCGCCCGGCCCAGCGGACGCGGATGCCCATCTCGTGCATCTCGTCGCGGCGCCGGTGGATGACGTCCCGGTTGAAGTTCATCAGGAAGCGGACCTCGTCGGGGGAGCGCTTCCAGTTCTCGGTCGAGAAGGCGTACAGGGAGAGGTTCTTGACCCCCAGCTCCAGACAGCCCTTGAGGACGTCCAGCACGACGGACTCGCCGACCTTGTGCCCCTCGGTGCGGGGCAGCCCGCGCTCCTTGGCCCAGCGGCCGTTGCCGTCCATCACGATGGCCACGTGCTGGGGGACCAGTTCACCTGGGATCTTGGGGGGCTGCGCGCCGGACGGGTGCGGGTCGGGAGCCCGGTACTCGCGCCGGGGACGGCTCAGAATCCCGCGTACTGCCATGACCTTGCTCTCCACTTCCTGTGCCTCACGACTTGGTGCTGCAGGGTCCGCCGGGTACCGCTACTTCTCGATGAAGCGCAGACTGCGCAAGCCGCGCTCCAGGTGCCACTGCAGATACGCGGCGACCAGTCCGCTGCCCTCCCGGCAGTGGCGCGGCTCGCACGCGTCGGCGGTCTCCCAGTCCCCTCCGAGCAACGCGCCGAGGAGTTCCAGTGACTCCAGTGAGGGTACGACGCTTCCGGGCGGGCGGCACTCGCCGCATACGACTCCTCCCGCGGCGACCGAAAAGAACCGGTTCGGGCCGGGCATCCCGCACTTCGCGCAGTCCCCGAAGCTCGGCGCGTAACCGTTGACCGCCAGCGAGCGCAGCAGGAAGGCATCGAGCACCAGGCGCGGGTCGTGCTCACCACCGGCGAGCGTGCGCAGGCCGCCGACCAGCAGCAGGTACTGCTGCACGGCCGGTTCGCCCTCGTGGTCGGTGAAGCGCTCGGCGGTCTCCAGCATCGCCGTGCCCGCGGTGTAGCGGGCGTAGTCGGTGACGATGCGGCTGCCGTAGGGGGCGATCGTCTCGCCCTGGGTGCACAGCGGCAGTCCGCGGCCGACCAGTTCCCCCCCGCGCGCGAAGAGCTGCACGTCCACGTGGGAGAAGGGCTCCAGCCGCGCCCCGAACTTGGACTTCGTGCGCCGCACGCCGCGGGCCACCGCCCGCACGCGGCCGTGCCGGCGGGTGAGCAGGGTGATGATCCGGTCCGCCTCGCCCAGCTTCTGGGTGCGCAGCACGATGCCGTCGTCGCGGAACAGACTCATGCGCCCATTCTCCCGTACGGAGCGACCGGTCCGGCCCGGGTCGTACGCTACGGCCCATGTCGATCACAGCGACCGTCGCCGTGCTGCTCATAGCGGCCCTCCACGTCTACATCCTGGTCCTGGAGATGTTCCTTTGGACCACCCCCCGTGCCAGGGGAGCCTTCGGCACCACCGCGGAGTTCGCGGAGGAGAGCAAGGCTCTCGCTGCCAACCAGGGGCTCTACAACGGCTTCCTCGCCGCCGGGCTGGTGTGGGGCGCCCTCGCCGCGGACCCGGTGGGCTTCCAGGCGAAGGTGTTCTTCCTGGTCTGCGTGGCGGTCGCCGGGCTGTACGGCGCCGCGACCGCGAGCCGCCGGATCCTGTTCGTGCAGACCGTGCCGGCGCTCGTCGCCCTGGCCCTGGTGCTGCTCGCCCGCTGATGGACTCCGTCACCCACCGCATCACGGCGACCGGCCCCGACGGCACCGGACCGGAGGTGCCGTACGGCTACGCAGACCGGCAGCGGCGGATGCTCGAGTGCCGGCACTGCGCATGGCGCGAGCCGATCACCTGGGGCGGCGCCGAGGACAAGGCGCCGGCTCATCTGTCGCGGGCCCATCTGTCGCAGGCCCACGGCGCCACCGGGGCACCGGCGACGGCCGCGGACCCGCGGACGCGGGTCACGACGCTTGGGACGATGCCCGCCTGCTTCGCCGTCGCTGCCGTGGTCCTCCTCCGGGCGGTCAGCCGCTGAGCCCCGGCGTCCCGCCGGGCGCGACCAGCCCCGACTCGTAGGCCGCGATCACCAGCTGCGCGCGGTCGCGGGCGCCGAGCTTGCCCATGATCCGGCTGACGTGCGTCTTGGCGGTGAGCGGGCTGAGGCCCAGCGCCTCGGCGATCTCGGTGTTGTTCAGGCCTCGCGCGACGAGGGTGAGCACCTGCCGCTCCCGTTCGGAGAGCGCGGCGAGCCGTTCCGGCGCCGGGCCGCCCGGTGACGGGCTCTCGGGCAGGCGCAGCACCCGGGCGATGAGCCGCGCGGTCGGCCCGGGCGAGAGCAGCGCCTCGCCGGAGGCGACCGTGCGGATGGCGTCGAGGAGGTCGGCGGGGCGAGTGTCCTTGACGAGGAAGCCGCTGGCCCCGGCGCGCAGTGCGGGCAGGACGTGGTCGTCCGTGTCGTACGTGGTGAGCACCAGCACCCGGACACCGGCCAGGTCCTCGTCGGCCGCGATGAGCCGGGTGGCCTCGATGCCGTCGAGGTCCGGCATGCGGATGTCCATGATCACCACGTCGGCGCGGCCGGTGCGGGCCGCCGCCACGGCCTCCCGGCCGGTGGCCGCGTGCCCGACGACCCGCATGTCGGGGGCGGACTCGACGAGCATCGCGAACGCCTCGCGGACCAGGGTCTGGTCGTCGGCGAGCAGGACCCGGATCACGCCGCGCCTCCCGGGAGCACGACACCGCCGCCGCCCAGCGGGAGAACGGCCGCGACGGCGAAGCCGCCCTCCGCGGAGGGACCGGCCGTCAGGGTGCCGCCGACGCTGCGGGCCCGCTCGCGCATGCCGATGAGGCCGTAGCCGGCCGGGGCGGGTTCCTCCTGAGGCGGCCTGGCCGGCACCATGGCCCGCCAGGGACGCCATCTGCCGTCCTGCTGCGGCGGGAGGGGCGCCTCCGCCCCCGTACAGCGGGGACCGTCGTCGGTGACGGCGATGCGCAGCGCCGCCGCCTCGGCGTCCAGCAGGACGCCCACCCGGACCCGGGTGCCGCCGCCCGCGTGCCGGACCGCGTTGGTCAGGGCCTCCTGCACGATCCGGTACGCCGCCGCGCCGATGGCCGGGGGCACCCCGTCGGCGCCGGGCTCCACCGCCAGTTCCACCCGGGCCCCGGCGGCCTCCGCCGACCGGGCCAGGTCGGTGACCCCGGCGAGGCCCGGCAGCGGCCCGCGCTCGTCGTCGCCGCGCAGCACCTGCAAAGTGGCGCGCAGTTCCGTGCGGGCGTCGCGGCAGGTCTCCGCGATGTTGTCCAGGGCCCCGGCGACGGCCGTGCGGTCCAGCCGGTCCGGGTCGGCGAGCAGCACATGGGCGGCGACCGAGGTCTGCACGCCGATCACGGTGATGCTGTGGGCCAGCAGGTCGTGCAGGTCGCGGGCGATCCGCAGGCGCTCCTCGGCGACCCGGCGGGCCGCCTCCTCCTCGCGGGTGCGCTCCGCGCGTTCGGCGCGCCCGACGATGGCGGCCACGTACTTGCGGTGGATCCGCACCGCCTCGCCGGTCAGTGCCACCGCCACCACCCAGCCGCCGCTGCGCAGCATGTCGGTCGCCGCGTGCCGGTCGGGCGTCGCCGACATCACGCCGACCATGATCGCGACGACCGCCGCCACGGTGAGGTACGTCCGCGGCGGCGGCCCGGCGACCGCGAGCGAGTAGATCGCCACCATGCTCGCCGGGACCACGGCCAGGTGGAGGTTGTCCATGGCGTGGTACGGGGCGACGGCCGCGACCATGACGAGCATCACGGTCATCGGCCACCGCCGCCGGGCGGCCAGCACCAGCGCGGTGACCACCAGCAGCGCCCAGCCCGCCGCGTCCGGGCGGTGCCCCTGCCCGGACGGCAGGAGGGCGCCCATGGCGCTCTGGAGCGCGAGCACGCCCACGGCGAGCGCGGCGTCCTGGTGGGCGCGGACGGCGGGCGGGAGGGGCGGCGGCTTCGGCACGGCTCCATCTTCCGTTACGGGGTAGGCGGCGTGACAGACCGGTTCACGGGCCCGTTCGCAGACTCGTGCGCGGCCGGCTCAGCCGGCCCGGCCACCAGACGCGCTCGCGCAGCGCCACACTCGCGGAGGTCACCAGGTAGGTGCGGACGAGGAAGGTGTCCAGCAGGACCCCCACGGCGATGACGAAGCCCATCTCCACCAGTGACACCAGCGGCATGTTGACCAGGACCGAGAACGTGGCCGCCAGCACCAGCCCGGCCGAGGCGATCACCCCGCCCGTGGTGCGCAGCGCGGTGACGGCTGCGGCGGCCGGCGCGGCCCCCGCCAGCGACTCCTCGCGCATCCGGTGCATGAGGAAGATGCCGTAGTCGACGCCGAGCGCCACGAGGAAGACGAACGACAGCAGCGGCAGCCCCGGGTCCGTGCCCTCGAAGCCGAAGAGCGGCCCGAAGACCAGCCCGCCGATGCCCAGCGCGGCTCCCCACACCGCGATCACGGCCGCCACGAGCAGCAGCGGCGCGACCAGGCTGCGCAGCAGCACGACGAGGATCAGCAGCACGGCCGCCAGGACGAGCGGCACGACGACCCAGCGGTCGCGGGAACTGGTGCCGGCCAGGTCGGTCTGCTGGGCACTGGGCCCTCCGACGTGGGCGCCGTAGGGGCCGTCCAGTTCCGCGCGCAGGGCGTGGATGGTCGCGGTCTCGCCGGGCGACTCGGGCGGCGCCTGCGCGGTCACCGACACCTCCGTCCAGCCGCCGCCGCTGCGCCCGCGTTCGGCGGATGCGACGCCTTCGGTGCCCCGGACAGCGGCCAGCACCTCGTCGGCCCGGCCGGTGGGCGCCATGACCGTGATCGGCTGGGCGGAGCGGCCGGGGTCGGCCTCGGCGAGGATGCGCATGGCGGCGACCGACTCCGGGGCGCTGGTGAAGGCGTCGTCGCTCTTCAGGCTGCCGGGCAGCGCCAGGGTCCCGAGCGCGAGCGCCCCGAGCAGCACCGCGCCACCCGTGAGCACGGCCGGCGGACGGCGTGCCGCCGAGCCGCCCATCGCCGCGAACAGCCCGCGCGGACGCGGCACTTCGCTGCCGTACGCCGGGACGAGCGGCCAGAAGACCCGGCGGCCCAGCAGCACCAGCAGCGCGGGCAGCAGCGTCGTCATCGCCAGGAGCGCGCACAGCACCCCGACCGCGGCGATCGGGCCCATGCCCCGGCTGCTGTTGAGGTCGGCGGCGAGCAGGCAAAGCAGGCCCGCCGCCACCGTCGCGGAGGAGGCCAGCACCGCGGGCCCGCAGCCGCGCAGCGCGGCGCGCATGGCGTCGTACGGGCGTGGCACGCGCCGGAGTTCCTCGCGGTAGCGGGAGACGATCAGCAGCGCGTAGTCGGTGCCGGCGCCGAAGACCAGGATGGTCATCACGCCCTGGCTCTGTCCGGTGACGGTGATGCCGAAGGCCTGGTGGAGTCCGTAGACCCCGGCCATCGCGGCGGCGTCGGCGACGCCCGCGACGAGCAGAGGCAGCAGCCACAGCAGGGGGCTGCGGTAGATGAGGATCAGCAGGACGGCGACGACGGCCACCGTGGTCCACAGCAACGGCCCGTCGAGGGAGGAGTACACCTCCTTCATGTCGGTGTTGAGCGCGCCGGGGCCGCCCACGTGGGCGGTCAGCCCGTCGCCGCCCTCGGCCCGGTCGCGGACGTCGGCGACGAAGGCGTTCCTGGCCGCGTCGTCCTGGCCCGGCCCGGTGCTCGCCACGGGGTACATCAGTGTGTCGCCGTGCGACAGGACGGCGTGCGGCGTGCCGCCGGTGAGCCGGTGCGCCCGCGCGATGCCGGCGATCTGGGCGGCGGCCTTGTCGCGGTCGGCGGCGGTCAGCCCGCCGTCGCGGTGGTAGACGACCACGAGTTCGGTGGCCTCGCCGCCGGGCAGCGCGTCCTGGAGCCGGGCGACCTGCGTGGAGTCGGCGCTCACCGGGAGGTAGTCCACCGCCCGGTTCTGCTGGGCGTCGGCGAGCTTGCCGGCCAGTGGGCCGGCCAGCGCCAGGACGGCGATCCACAGGGCGAGCACCGCCCAGGGGAGCGCGCGGGCGCCCCGGCTCCTTTCCCGTCCTCGCGTCCGCGGCGGCACGGCCGCCGGTGTGGTCTCAGTGGTCGGGGCCCCCATCTCGGGCCTCCCTCCGGGCCGGTGGTCTGGTCCCTTCCAGACTTCCGGCGCGGGGGCGCCTTTTCGTCGGGCCCGGGACCGAGCCCGGCGTTACTGCCCGGGGTGCGGTGCGGGCCCCGTTACTCCCCGGGGAGTACGCCCGGGGGTGGTCAGGGGGCGACCGTCAGGACGGCGTGCGGGCCGCGGCCTCCAGGATGCGTTCGGTGTCCTCGCCGACCAGGCCGAGGCAGCGGCCGACGGCACCGAGGACCTCGCGCTCGGCGGGCAGGTAGGGACCGTCGGCGAGGGCGATGTGGGCGCCCTGCAGCAGGATGTGCTCGCGGCCCTGGGGGGCGAGGTGGCGGGAGAGGGGTTCCAGGGCCTCGTGGAGCTCGATGGACAGCCAGCTCCCGCAGCCGTCGAGGGCGTCCGCGAGCCCGTCGGCGTCCAGGGCGTCGGAGGCACCGGGGAACCGGCCCTCGTCGGCGACGATCGCGGCGAGCAGGCCGAGCAGCTGGTCCTCGGTGCAGTCGGTGAACCCGGCCGAGCGGACCGCGCCGACGGCGGCCTCGCGGGCGCCGCGTCCCATCGCGCCGCCCGCGGTGAGCACGGCGAGGGCGACGGTGTGGACGGCGTCGCGGAGCATGGCGGAGAAGACGGTGGTGGTCGGCTGCTCCAGGACCTCCGGGCCGTGGTGCGCGCGGCACACCACGCACTCGACGACCGTGCCGGCCGAGCCGCGCGGCAGGAGGGGCAGGCCCAGCAGGGTCAGCCGCCGGGTGCCGGTGCGCCGCCGGTAGCCGCGGTCGCCGCCGCAGCCGGCGCAGAAGAACTCCCCGTCACCTTCGGTGTGCCAGACCGTCCGCACGCCCAAGATGCACAAGCCCTTGATCTGGAGCACTTCGCACCCTCCGGCCGCCATCCCGATTACACCGGTTCGTCCCATTACGCGCCGTACGCGTGGGTAACGCTCCGGCAACGGCGCCGTAATGACGTGATGTTAGCCACATGAGCGACGCGCAGTCAGTACCACGAGAGGGCCTAATACAAGAATCGGCCACGGCGCCCGGGCGGGCGCCGTGGCCGGTTCACCGTCCGCGGTGACTAGCGGGCCGCGCGGTTGACGGCGGAGACGACCGCCTTCAGCGAGGCGCGGGTGGTGTTGGCGTCGATCCCGATGCCCCACAGGACCTTGCCGTCGATGGCGCACTCGATGTACGAGGCGGCCTGGGCGCTGGCGCCCTCGCTCATGGTGTGCTCGGTGTAGTCCAGCAGGCGGGCGTCGACCCCGACCGAGGCCAGCGCGTCGAAGAACGCCGAGATCGGGCCGTTGCCGGTGCCGGTCAGGACCGTCGCGGTCCCGTCCACGACCGCCTCGACGGTCAGGGTGTCGGTGCCGTCGCTGCTGGTCGAGGTCTGCGCCGAGCGCAGGGCGACGCGGCCCCAGGCGTTCTCCGGGGTGGGCAGGTACTCGTCCTCGAAGATCGCCCAGATCTCCTTCGGGGTGACCTCGCCGCCCTCGGCGTCGGTCTTCGCCTGGATGATCTTCGAGAACTCGATCTGCATCCGGCGCGGCAGGTCCAGCTTGTGGTCGTTCTTCAGGACGTACGCGACGCCACCCTTGCCGGACTGCGAGTTGACGCGGATCACGGCCTCGTAGGAGCGGCCGACGTCCTTGGGGTCGATCGGCAGGTACGGGACCGCCCACTCGATCTCGTCGACCGTCTTCCCCCGGGCGGCCGCGTCGGCCTCCATGGCGTCGAAGCCCTTCTTGATGGCGTCCTGGTGGGAGCCGGAGAAGGACGTGTAGACCAGATCGCCCACGTACGGGTGGCGCGGGTGGACCTCCATCTGGTTGCAGTACTCGGCGGTGCGGCGGATCTCGTCGATCTGCGAGAAGTCGATCATCGGGTCCACGCCCTGGCTGAACAGGTTCATGCCCAGGGTGACCAGGTCGACGTTGCCGGTGCGCTCGCCCTGGCCGAACAGGCAGCCCTCGATCCGGTCCGCGCCCGCCATCAGCGCCAGTTCCGCGGCGGCGACGGCCGTGCCGCGGTCGTTGTGGGGGTGGACCGACAGGCACACGAACTCGCGGCGCGACAGGTTCCGCGACATCCACTCGAAGCGGTCCGCGTGGGTGGAGGGCGTGGAGCGCTCCACGGTGGCCGGCAGGTTCAGGATGATCTCGCGGCCCTCCTCGGGCTGCCAGACGTCCATCACCGACTCGCATACCTCCAGCGCGAAGTCCAGCTCGGTGTCGGTGAAGATCTCCGGGCTGTACTGGTAGCCGAAGACGGTCCCGTCGCCCAGGATCTTGTCCGCGTACTCCATGACCAGCCGCGTGCCGTCCACGGCGATCTGCCGGATCTGCTCCTTGGAACCGCGGAAGACCACCCGGCGGAAGGTCGGGGCGGTCGCGTTGTACAGGTGCACGGTCGCGCGCGCCGCGCCGCGCAGCGACTCCACGGTCCGCTCGATCAGTTCCTCGCGGGCCTGGGTCAGTACGGAGATGGTGACGTCATCGGGGATCGCGCCCTCCTCGATGATGGAACGCACGAAGGCGAAGTCGGTCTCGCCCGAGGCCGGGAAGCCGACCTCGATCTCCTTGTAGCCCATCTTCACCAGCAGGTCGAACATCGCGCGCTTGCGGGCCGGCGACATCGGGTCGATCAGCGCCTGGTTGCCGTCGCGCAGGTCGGTCGACAGCCAGCGGGGGGCCTTGGTGATGCGCCGGTCGGGCCAGGTGCGGTCCGGGATCTCCACGGCCTCGTACGGCTTGTACTTGTGGACCGGCATCGCGGTCGGGCGCTGGCGCCCGGTCGCGGCGGTGATGGGCGTGGGTCGGCCGACGGCGTTCGGGGTGGACATCTGCGGGGGTGCTCCTCGGTTGCGGCTGTGGAGGCGGCCGACCGGCGCTGGTGCAACGCCAAACCCCGCGGGGAGGGAGTCGACCTGGACTACAGGCCCTCGCCGCGGCAGCTAAGAAGAAGCAGCCCGAAACGCATGATGCTGTCGACCATAACCGAGCCCCCGGGGACGGTGCAGCCGCTGCGGCGTTCTTCTCAGTATGCAAGACCGCCCGTGATGACATGAAAAACGTACATCTTCCCCCCTTTTCGTGGATCATGGTCACACCTAGTGACAGACAGTGAGCACCGTGCCACATTGCCCTGCATGGAGCAGACACCTGTTTTCTGCACGATCGTGCCGCCGCACGTCCTCGACAAGGTCGCCCGCAACGAGGACCGCGCGCTCGCCGAGCCCGCCCGCCGCACCCTGGAACGCGACGCCGCGGAGCGCACCCGCCGACGGCTGACCACCGTCATCGGCGCCCTCCCGGTGATCGGGGCGGAGCCGTCGGACCGGCCGCGCCGCACGATCGGCGACGCCGAACACGGCACGGACCTGCCGGGGCGCACGGTCCGCGGCGAGGGCGACCCGGCCCTCGCCGACCACACCGTCAACCGGGCCTACGACGGACTGGGGGCGACGTTCGAGCTCTACCTGACGGCGTACGGCCGCCGTTCCATCGACGACGCCGGGCTGCCGCTGGACGCCACCGTCCACTACGACCGCGACTACAACAACGCCTTCTGGAACGGCGAGCAGATGGTCTTCGGGGACGGCGACGGGGAGCTCTTCCTCGACTTCACGCTCCCCCTCGACGTCATCGGCCACGAACTCACCCACGGCGTCACCCAGTACACCGCCAACCTCGACTACTTCGGCCAGTCCGGCGCCCTCAACGAGTCGATGTCCGACGTCTTCGGCTCCCTCATCAAGCAGTACTCGCTCGGCCAGACCGCCGACGAGGCCGACTGGCTGATCGGCGCCGGGCTGCTCGCCCCGCGCGTCACGGGGGTGGCGCTGCGCTCCATGAAGGCCCCCGGCACGGCGTACGACGACGACGTCCTCGGCAAGGACCCGCAGCCCGGCCACATGGACGCCTACGTCCGCACCTCGCGGGACAACGGGGGCGTGCACATCAACTCCGGCATCCCCAACCGGGCGTTCCACCTGCTCGCCACCGCACTGGGCGGCCACGCCTGGCAGCGGGCCGGGCTGGTCTGGTACGACGTGCTCACCGGCGGCGCGCTGTCGCCGCGGGCGACGTTCGCCGAGTTCGCCCAGGCGACGGTCGCCGCGGCCGCCGGGCGCTTCGGCGAGGGCGAGGAACACGCGGCGACGGTGAAGGCGTGGTCGGAGGTCGGCATCCCGGCTTCCGTCAACGGCACCGACGTGCCACGCCAGTCCCCCGTCCCGGAAGGTGCGCGACCGCCCGCCCAGGGGTAGACGTCCGCCATGCGCATACAGGTGATCCGCTCCGGCGGTTTCGCGGGGATCGAGCGCCGGGCCGTACTGGACACCACCGGCCGGCCCGACGCCTTCCGCCTGCACGCCCTGGCCCGCGACGTCCTCGCCGCGGACCCGGGCGGGGCCCCGCAGGGCGTACCGGACGGCTTCCGGTACGAGATCACGGTCGACGGCCGCACGATGCACTGCGCCGACCCGTGGCTGACGGAGGAACAGCGCGAACTGGTCGGGCTGGTGCTGAAGGAGGGCGCTTAACCGCGCGGTGCCGTCCGGCTTTCACGGGGTCTTCGGCCCGGGGCCGGGCCCCGGGCCGGGGGGTCAGAAGCCGAGCTTGCGCAGCTGCTTGGGGTCGCGCTGCCAGTCCTTGGCGACCTTCACGTGCAGGTCGAGGAAGACCGGCGTCCCGAGCAGCGCCTCGATGTGGCGGCGGGACTTGGTGCCGACCTCCTTCAGCCGGGCGCCCTTGGGGCCGATGATGATGCCCTTCTGGCTGGGGCGCTCGATGTAGATGTTGGCGTGCACGTCCAGCAGCGGCTTCTCCGCGGGGCGGCCCTCGCGCGGCAGCATCTCCTCCACCACGACCGCGATGGAGTGCGGCAGCTCGTCCCGTACGCCCTCGAGCGCGGCCTCCCGGATGAGCTCGGCGACCATGACCTGCTCGGGCTCGTCGGTGAGGTCGCCCTCCGGGTAGAGGGCCGGGCCCTCCGGCAGCAGCGGGACGATGAGGTCGGCGAGGAGGGAGACCTGCTTGTCGCCGACCGCCGAGACCGGGACGATCTCGGCCCACTCGAAGCCCAGCTCGGCGCCGAGCTGGTCGATGGCCACCAGCTGCTCGGCGAGCCGCTTGGAGTCCACCAGGTCGGTCTTGGTGACGATGGCCACCTTGGGGGTCTTGCGGACCTCCGCCAGTTCCTTGGCGATGTAGCGGTCGCCGGGGCCGAGCTTCTGGTCGGCGGGCAGGCAGAAGCCGATCACGTCGACCTCGGCCCAGGTGGTGCGGACGACGTCGTTGAGCCGCTCGCCGAGCAGGGTGCGCGGCTTGTGCAGACCGGGCGTGTCGACGAGGACCAGCTGGGCTTCGGGGCGGTGCACGATGCCCCGCACGGTGTGCCGGGTGGTCTGCGGCCGGTTGGAGGTGATGGCCACCTTCGTGCCGACCAGAGCGTTGGTCAGGGTGGACTTGCCCGCGTTGGGGCGGCCCACGAAACAGGCGAAGCCGGCCCGGTGGGCGGGGGCGGGGGTCGTCTCGGTGCGAACGCTCATGGCGACCATTCTCCCTGATCCACCGGGCGCGGCTGACGCGCCGGGGCGGCGGCCGGAACGGCCCGTGCCCGATGCGGGGCCGCCCACCGCGTGCGCGGACGACGGCCGGCGGCGTGTCCTCCGCGCTGACCTGTGCTTTTCCGGCGGGTCCCCGCGCCGGGGCGACGTTTCCCGGGCCGTCGTCCGGCGTTCCGCCGGGGGCACGGGAACCGTCCAGCGGGCCCTGCTATGACCGGTGGCCATGGACGTCCACCTGCGTGACCTCCGCTACTTCTCCACGGTCGCGGACGAGCTGCACTTCACGCGTGCCGCCGAGCGGCTCCGCATCTCCCAGCCCGCGCTCTCCAAGCAGATCCGGGCCCTCGAACGGCAGCTCGGCTTCAGCCTCTTCGACCGCGGGCCGCGCGGTGTCGCGCTCACCGCGCGGGGCGAGGCGCTGCTGCCCGTCGCACGCGCCCTGGTCGGGGACTGGGAGCGCGCCCTGCGCGCGGCCCGCTCGGCGGGGCCGGCTTCGCGCTGACCGCCGCCCGCCGGACGGCCCCGCCGCGGCCGGTTCAGCCGCGGCCGGTTCAGCCCGCGGTGACGGTCGCCCTGACGGCACCGTCGGGCCCGGCCAGCAGGACGGGGGTGTCGGCGCCCCCCAGGTCGCGTACGGCCGCGCGGTCCGCCTCCGGCACCGCGTCCGCCTCGGACACCACGGCCGCCGCCTCCAGCGACCTGGCGCCGCTCGCCACGGCCATGGCGACCGCGGTCTGCAGCGCGCTCAGCGACAGCGACTCCAGGGCGACGGTGCCCGCCACATAGGTGCGGCCGGTCTCGTCGCGGACCGCCGCGCCCTCGGGCACGCCGTTGCGCGCCCGGGTCGAACGGGCCAGCGTGATGATCTTGCGGTCTTCCGGGTGCAGCTCGTCGCTCATGGCGGTCAGCGTAGCCGTCCCGTCCATCCGGCCCGCCACGGCTCCGAGGGCCTGCCGGCACTACCCGCCGTGCATCGCCCCGTCCGGCTCCGGGCCGGCCGGGTCCTCGTCCTCGACAGCCGCGACCGGCTCGACGAGGACCGCGCCGATGCGGTTGCGGCGCCCCGACGGGGCCTCCGCGGTGAGCCGCAGCGCGGCCGGCGCGTCCGGGGCCGAGGCGGTCTCGGGGAGCCCGACGACGGCGGAGGCGCCGGGGATCGGCACCCGGCCGAGGGTCTTGGCGAGCAGCCCGCCGACGGTCTCGACGTCCTCGTCGTCCAGGTCCACGCCGTAGAGCTCGCCGAGGTCGCCGAGGTCGAGGCGGGAGGTGACGCGGTAGCGGCCCTCGCCGAGCTCCTCGACCGGCGGCAGCTCGCGGTCGTACTCGTCGGTGATCTCGCCGACGATCTCCTCCAGGATGTCCTCGATGGTGACGATGCCGGCCGTGCCGCCGTACTCGTCGATGACGACGGCGACGTGGTTGTGCTCGCGCTGCATCTCGCGCAGCAGGTCGCCGGCGTTCTTGGTGTCGGGGACGAAGAAGGCGGGGCGCATCAGCGAGGAGACGGGGTCGGTCTCGGCGTCCCGGTTGATGTGCACCCGGCGGGCGAGGTCCTTGAGGTAGACGATGCCGACGATGTCGTCCTCGCTCTCGCCCGTGACCGGGATGCGCGAGAAACCGCTGCGCAGGGCGAGGGTCATGGCCTGGCGGATCGTCTTGAAGCGCTCGATGGCGACGAGCTCGGTGCGCGGCACCATCACCTCGCGCACCAGGGTGTCGCCGAGCTCGAAGACGGAGTGCACCATGCGGCGCTCCTCGTCCTCGATGAGGGACTCGCTCTCGGCGAGGTCCACCAGCGCGCGCAGCTCCGCCTCGGAGGCGAACGGGCCCTGGCGGAAGCCCTTGCCGGGGGTGAGGGCGTTGCCGAGGAGGATCAGCAGCGCCGGCACCGGGCCCATGACCCGGGCCAGCGGCAGCAGTACGTACGCCGCCGCGGTGGCGGTGTTCAGCGGGTGCTGGCGGCCGATGGTGCGGGGCGAGACGCCCACCGCGACGTACGAGACCACGATCATGACGGCGACCGCCACCAGGACCGCCTGCCAGGTCCGCTCGAAGTGCCGGACGCACACGACGGTCACCAGCACCGCCGCCGCCATCTCGCAGGCCACCCGGACCAGCAGCGCGACGTTGAGGTACCGCGTCGGGTCCGAGGAGACCGCCAGCAGCTTGTCCGCGCCGCGCCGGCCGGCACGCACCGCGGCCTCCGCCCGGAAGCGGGAGGTGCGGGCGATGCCGGCCTCGGCGCAGGCGGCCAGCCAGGCGACCACCACGAGCAGGACGGCGAAGACCACCATCGCGATCAGTGGGTGGTCGTCGGGGCCGGCGACGGCCCCTCGATGCCGCGCTCGGCGCGCCAGCCGTCGAGGATGGCCTTCTGCAGGCCGAACATCTCGGCCTTCTCGTCGGCCTCCTCGTGGTCGTAACCGAGCAGGTGCAGCACCCCGTGGACGGTGAGCAGCTGCAGCTCCTCGTCCATGGAGTGCTTGGTCACGGCCGCGTCGCCCTGCTTCTTGGCCACCTCGGGGCAGAGCACGATGTCCCCGAGCAGGCCCTGCGGGGGCTCCTCGTCGTCCTTCCCGGGACGCAGTTCGTCCATCGGGAAGGACATGACGTCGGTGGGGCCCGGTTCGTCCATCCACTGGATGTGCAGCTGCTCCATGGCGTCGGCGTCGACCGCGATGACGGAGAGCTCGGACAGCGGGTGGATGCGCATGTGCTGCAGTGCGTAGCGGCTGATGTCGAGCACCGCCGCCTCGTCGAAGTCCCAGCCGGATTCGTTGTTGACGTCGATCGCCATAGTGCTTCGGTGGCTACTTTCGGTTGCCGTTGAGGTCGTCGTAGCGCTCGTAGGCGTCCACGATGCGCCCGACCAGCTTATGGCGTACGACATCCGTGCTCGTCAGTCGCGAGAAGTGCACGTCCTCGACGCCGTCGAGGATGTCCACGACCTGGCGCAGCCCGCTCTTCGTGCCACCGGGGAGGTCGACCTGCGTGACGTCGCCGGTGATGACGATCTTGGAGTCGAAGCCGAGCCGGGTGAGGAACATCTTCATCTGCTCGGCGCTGGTGTTCTGCGCCTCGTCGAGGATGATGAACGCGTCGTTGAGCGTGCGTCCGCGCATGTACGCCAGAGGAGCGACCTCGATCGTGCCGCTCGCCATGAGGCGGGGGATCGAGTCGGGGTCGATCATGTCGTGCAGCGCGTCGTACAGCGGACGCAGGTACGGGTCGATCTTCTCGTAGAGCGTGCCCGGCAGGAAGCCGAGCCGCTCGCCCGCCTCGACGGCGGGGCGGGTCAGGATGATCCGGTTGACCTGCTTCGATTGCAGCGCCTGGACGGCCTTGGCCATGGCCAGGTAGGTCTTGCCGGTACCGGCGGGACCGATGCCGAAGACGATCGTGTGCTTGTCGATCGCGTCGACGTAGCGCTTCTGGTTGAGGGTCTTGGGGCGGATGGTGCGGCCCCGGCTGGACAGGATGTTCTGGGTGAGCACCTGGGAGGGGGTCTCCTCCAGGCCGTCGGCTCCGCTGTCCTTGCGGAGCATGGCGATCGACCGCTCCACTGCGTCCTCCGTCATCGGCTGGCCTGTGCGCAGTACCAGCATCATCTCGTCGAAGAGGCGCTGGACCAGCGCGACGTCCGCGGGTTCGCCGCTCGCGCTGATCTCATTGCCTCGTACATGGATGTCGACGGCCGGGAACGCCTGCTCTATCACGCGCAGGAGCGAGTCGCCGGACCCCAGGACCGTCACCATGGGGTGCTTGGCCGGCACGACGAAGTGGGCGCTCGCCCGCGGTTGCTGCGTTGTCGGTGTCTGAGTCATGGGCCAGGCTCGACGGCCTGCTCATCCCGCCTTCTGCTGTTCGACATGCCACTGGGCTTGGGGTTCAAGGGTACGTCGGTGCGGCTGGGGTGCCGAGAGGTTTTACGCTGCGTCACGCGCCGGGTAGGACTGGGGAATGGAGATCCGCACCGGAGGACCCGAGGACCTGCCCGCGACGCTCGCCCTGCTCGACGGGGCCATCGCGTGGCTGACCGCACGCGGCCGCACCGGCCAGTGGGGCACCCGCCCCTGGTCCTCCCGGCCCCCGGCGGTGGAACGTGTGACCCGGTACGCCGAGGAGTACCTGCTGCGCGCCGCCGAGACCGACGGCCGGCTGGTGGGCGTGTGCGTGCTGGCCGAGGAGAAGCCCGACTACGCCCCGCCCGTCGACGAGCCCGAGCTGTACCTGCGGCTGCTGGTCACCGACCGGTCGCTGTCCGGCAGCGGCATCGGCGCCGCCCTGGTGGAGGACGCCGTCGCCGAGACACGGCGGCGCGGCATCCAACTGCTGCGCGTCGACTGCTACGCGGGCGACGACGGCCGCCTCGTGCGGCAGTACGAGGCCCTGGGCTTCACCCGCGCCCAGCCCTTCACCGTCGCCCGGGCCGAGGGCGCCCACTGGCCGGGCCAGATCCTGGAGCGCAGGGTCTGACGCTAGCATGCGAAACGCATGCTAGCATGCGTTTCGCATGCTAGCGTAACGACATGGCGAACATCCAGATCAAGGACGTCCCCGACGACGTGCACCGCACCCTCAAGCACCGCGCGATCGAGGCGCACCAGTCCCTGAACGAGTACCTGCGCCAGAGGCTGATCGAACAGGCGAGAACACCGACGGTCGACGACATACTGGCCAGCGCGCGGAAGTCGGCGACGGCCGACTACTCCGTGGCGGACCTGCTCGGACACATCGACGAGGGGCGCCGCGGGTGATCGTCGTGGACGCGTCCACACTCGTCCTCGCGCTCACCCACGCCGGCCCACTGGGCGATCTCGCGCGCAAACGGATGGCCGGCGAGACCCTGCACGCGCCGGCCCTCATCGAGTTCGAGGCCGCCCATGCGATCCGCGGCCTGTCGCTCGGAGGGAAGCTGGGCCAGGCCGCGGCGGAGACGGCGATCTCCCTGCTGTCCGCACTGCCGATCCAGCGCATGCCGGGATACGCCCTGCTCGATCGGATCTGGGAGCTGCGCGCCAACCTCTCCGCGTACGACGCTTCCTACGCAGCGCTCGCCGAACACCTGGGGTGCGCCCTGGTCACGGGCGACGCCCGCATCGAGCGCGCGAACGCGGCCCGTTGCCCCATCGACGTGATCGCCTGACGCCGGCTCCGCCACCGCGTCAGCGGAAGGGCGGCGGGCGGAAGCCGATCGTCGGCACGGCGCGGCGCAGGGGCCAGCGGCGGGTGCCGGTGGGCAGCAGGTCGTCCAGGAAGGCGTAGCGGCGCAGTGCGGTGCGGTCCTGGTCGTCGTAGGCCTTGGCGTGCTGCCACCAGGCCGCGATCTCGATCCAGCCGGGCGCCGACAGCGAACCGCCGAACTCCTGCACCGACAGCGCGGCCGTGAGGCACGCGAAGGCCAGCCGGTCGGCGAGGGCCCAGCCGGCCAGGGTGCCGGTCAGGAAGCCCGCGACGAAGACGTCCCCGGCGCCCGTGGGGTCCAGTGCCTCCACGGAGAGCGCCGGGACCTCGGCGGCCTGCCCGGCCGCGGAGTCCACCGCGTACGCGCCCTCGGGGCCGAGCGTGACCACCGCCAGCGGGACCAGTTCGGCCAGCTTGCGGGCGGCGGCCCGGGGACAGTCGGTGCGGGTGTAGCGCATGGCCTCGGCGGCGTTCGGCAGGAAGGCCTCGCAGTGCGCCAGGTCGGCGAGGTCGGCGCGGTCCCAGCGGCCGCTGTCGTCCCAGCCGACGTCGGCGAAGATCCGGCTGCCCCGCCCGGCGGCCGTGCCGATCCACTCCTGCTGCGGGACCCCGGGCACCAGGGAGGCCACGCACGCCCGGCTCGGCGGCGGGCACGGCGGGGCGGGCTCCTCCGGCGGCGGGGCCTCGTGGCCGTGGCTGATCATGGTGCGCTCGCCCTCGTACGCCATGGAGACCGTGACCGGGGAGTGCCAGCCGGGGATCTTGCGGGACAGCGCCAGCTCGATGCCCTCACCCTCGGAGAGGGAGTCCCAGCAGTAGTCCCCGTACACGTCGTCGCCGAAGGCGGCCGCGAGCGAGGTGCGCAGGCCCAGCCGGGCGAGGGCGGTCGCCATGTTGGCCACGCCGCCGGGACTCGACCCCATGCCCCGCGCCCAGGACTCGGTGCCGCGCACGGGCGCGCTGTCGAGACCGGTGAAGATGATGTCCAGGAAGACCGTGCCGGTCAGGTACACGTCGGTCTCCGGGTCGTCCGGCCCGCGCACCGCCGCGAGCGGATCGAGGACGGGCTGGTCTTCCACCCGGGCTCCTCCCGACCTGGTGTCGTTCCGACCGATCGTACGCGCGCCCGGGGCCGTGACCAGCGTTTGTCCGCGCGGGGACGCGGACGGATGCTGAGGGAAAGCGGATGACCCCAGGGGCTGGAGATGCCCGGACACTCGGCCGCACCGCCGCAACTGATCGTGACCACGGGGCCGGACGCCGGACGGGCCTACCCCGTGCCGGCCGGCTACTGCGAGATCGGCAGGCTCGCCGGCAGCGGGATCCGGATCGACGCGGAGGGCGTGAGCCGGCGGCACGCCGCGATGAACCGCGCAGGGAGCCACGTCGTGCTGAGCGACCTCGGCTCGACCAACGGCACCTACCTCAACGGGACCCTGATCGACGCGCCGCATCCCCTCCACGACGGGGACCTGCTCCGCATCGGCCACGTCGAACTGCGGCTGTCGGTGGAGTCGGCCCGGCAGGTGGGGCCGGACCCCGCGAACGGCGCGGAGCCCCCGGGGGCCGGGGAGATCCCCGGCGGTGCTCCCCCGCCGCTGACCGTCCTCCACGACCTCGGGGACACCCGGGCCCGGTCCGGGCCCGGCGACACCCGCCGCTACCCGTCCGGGCGCGCGCAGTACCTCGCCGGCCGCCGGCGCTACGGCGGCGGAGGGCGCGAGGCGGACCCCGGAGCCGCCGAGGAGGCCTGCACCGGGCTGCTGCGGGTGCGGGGGCCGGGACGGGTGCTCATCGCCGCCGGGGTGGTGGTGGCGCTCGCCGGGTTCGCCGTCTGGGTGTCCCTGATCCTCAGCCTGCTGGGCGGAGTCGGCAGTGCGCAGGCCCCGCCGGACCCCTTCGCGGAGACCCTGTGGGGGCTGCCGAAGGCACCGCTTGGCTTCACCGCGTTCGCGGCCGGCGCCGTGCTCTGCGCGGGCGGCGCGGCCCTGTCGAGGCACGCCCGCGGGAGGGGCGCCGCGCCGGGGCGGCGGCGTCCGGGACGGCACCGCCACTGACCGCGCGGCCGTGGCGGTGCGCGGGCCCCGCGGCCCTGGCGCCGGCCCCGGTCCTGACCCGGTCCCGGCCCCGGTCCTGGCGGCATACCAAAGCTTTGCCGGTCCTTTCCGCACGTGGCGACCTGGGCTGATCCGTCCTCGGGCGGCGATTCGGGGTCATCGCGCGTAGACAGCCCTTGACCAGCAGGATCGGGGCCTCTAGCGTCGCCGCGTCAACGAGCCCCGCAGGGCCGGGCGTTCCCCCCGAAGCGCGTGGGCCCGGCCGTGCGTGCCCTCCGGCCGGATCGAAGGAGCCTCCCCGATGCCCGCAGCCAGACCGTCCGTGTTCACCCGTGGGCGCACCCGCACCCTCGCCGCCGCCGTCGCCGCGGTGGCTGCCGCCGCCACCCTCTACGGGGTCGGCGCGGCGACCGCGGACACCTCCGTGCCGCGCAGCGACAAGCAGATCCCCAACCTGACCGACGTGGTCAACGACATCAAGGCGTACTACGGCGACACCGTCGACGCCTCCGGTGAGCACCAGGCCGCGGCCGACGGCAACTACGCCAAGCAGGTCGCCGGCGTCGAGGAGAAGGCCCGGGACTACCTGCGGGACGCCCTCGCGAAGTCCGCGCACCACCGCCACGGCAAGCCGGCCATCGTCCTCGACGTCGACGACACGTCCCTGCTGACGTACAACTACGAGCTGGAGGTGGGCTTCAACTACACGCCCGCGTCCAACGACGCGTACATCCAGAACAAGGACATGGCCCCGGTCTTCGGCATGCCGCAGCTCGCCGACTGGGCCGCCGAGCACGGCGTGACGGTCTTCTGGATCACCGGCCGTCCGGAGACGCAGCGCGCCGCGAGCGTCCGCAACCTCGGGACCGCCGGCTACACCTCCACCGCCGACCCGGCCCACTTCTTCCTGAAGAACAAGGTCGCCACCGACTACCTGCCCTGCTCCGCCCCGACGTGGACCTGCTCCACCGTGGACTACAAGGCGGGCACCCGGGCCCACATCGAGGCGCAGGGGTACGACATCCTGGCCAACTTCGGCGACCAGTACAGCGACCTGAACGGCGGGCACGCCGACAAGTCGTTCAAGCTCCCCAACCCGATGTACTACGTGCCCTGACCGGCGGCGGGCCGCCAGCCGGCGGTGCCCGTCCCCCCGCGCGGGGGGCGGGTGCCGCGGCGCCGCGAGCGGGCCAGCCACAGGCCCCGGCCCAGCGACCACAGCACCAGCCCGGCCACCAGGGGCCCGCCGAGCAGGATCGCCAGCCCGGCGCCGATGTTGGCGCCGATGACCCCGGCGGTCACCGCCCGCCAGATCGCGCCGATGAGCAGCCCGGCCGCGAGCAGCGGCCCGATGACCTCCCACCACCGGCCGTCGAAGCGGTCCGGCCCGGGACGGGAGGCCCGGCCCAGCACCACGGCCGCGCCGGTGGCCAGCACGGCCGCCGCCGCGCCGATCGCGGTCTCCGCCCCCTCCGGGATGGCGAAGGGCCGCACCAGGTAGTCCAGTTCCGCGGGTTCGAAGCCGGCCACGTCCTGCCGGCCCATGAGCCCCCAGGTGGCGACGGGCGTGGTCACGATCAGCGTGACGGCCGCTGCGGGCCGCATCAGGTGCCTTCGCATGACTCCATGCTCCGCCCGCGCGGCACGGCCCGCATGAGTGCGCGTACTCAGACGGCACGCGCGGCCGCACTCAGAACGTGTACGCGTCCACCTCGGCGAGGTACCGGGCGCGCAACTCCTCCTCGTCGTCGAGGAAGGCGGCCAGGAAGGAGTTGCGGGCGAGCCGGCGCAACTCGTCCTCGCCGAGCGGGAGCGCGCCGGCCACGGCGTCGAAGGTGTCGCCCGCGTAGCCGCCGAAGTAGGCGGGGTCGTCGGAGTTCAGGGTGACCATCAGCCCCGCGTCGAGCATGGCGGGCAGCGGGTGGTCGGCGAGGGTGTCCACGCAGCGCAGCCGTACGTTGGACAGCGGGCAGACGGTCAGCGGCACCTGGTCGCGGACCAGCCGGGCCACCAGGTCCGGGTCCTCCATGCTGCGGATGCCGTGGTCGATCCGGTCGACGCCGAGCACGTCCAGCGCCTCCCGCACGTACTCCGGCGGCCCCTCCTCCCCCGCGTGCGCCACCCTGCGCAGGCCCGCCGCCGCGGCCGCCTCGTACACGGCGCGGAACTTCGACGGCGGATGGCCGACCTCGGCGGAGTCCAGGCCGACGGCGCTGATCCGGTGCAGGTACGGCCGCGCGGCCTCGAAGGTCTCCAGCGCGGACTCGGCGGACTCGTCGCGCAGGAAGCACATGATCAGGCGCGTGCTGACGCCGTGCCGCTCCCGGCTGCCGTCCAGGGCCCGCGCCAGGCCCTCGACGACGGTGCCGAGCGGGACGCCGCGTGCGGTGTGCGCCTGCGGGTCGAAGAACACCTCGGCGTGGCGCACGCCCTGCGCGGCGGCGCGGGCGAGGTAGGCGTCGGCGAGGTCGGCGAAGTCCTGCTCGGTGCGGAGCACCGCCATGAGCGCGTAGTACAGGTCCAGGAAGGACTGCAGGTCGCTGAAGGAGTACGCCTGCCGCAGCTCCTCGGTCGAGGCGTAGGGCAGGTCGACCCCGTTGCGCTCGGCGAGGGCGAAGGCGAGTTCGGGTTCGAGGGTGCCTTCGATGTGCAGGTGCAGTTCGGCCTTCGGAATGCTCACCCGGCAACCGTACAGGTCAGAGGCGTGCGGAGGGCTCCGGCCGGGCCCTGTCGGCAAAGGCGCTCCGCCGGCTGCCGCTGGGGGGGTGTGCCCCCACCGCCCGGAGGGCGGGCCCCGCGCCGTCCGGTGCCGTGCACCGCCGGGCGGAGAGTCGTCCGCGTGGTGGGCCGCTCGGACGATTCGACCACTCCCTCGCGGAGGGCCGGGGGAGTGCCGTGCCCGGGGGCACCTGCCGGCGCCGAGTGGGGGCACCCCCGGCCGAAGGCTGCGGGAGGGACCGTGACGGCAGGGACTACGCCTGGCGGCGCTTCGGCACGGCGACCCTGCCGAGGTCCTTCGCGACGGTCAGTTCGCCCTCGAAGCCCGCGTCCCGGGCCTGGCGCTCGAAGTCCGCCGGATCGGTGTAGCGCTGCGAGAAGTGCGTGAGCACCAGGTGCCGGACGCCGGACTCCGCCGCCACCGCGGCCGCCTGACCGGCCGTCAGATGCCCGTGCTCCTCGGCCAGCGCCGCGTCCTCGTCCAGGAAGGTCGACTCGATGACCAGCAGGTCGCAGCCGTCCGCGAGGGCGTACACGGCGTCGCAGAGCCGGGTGTCCATCACGAAGGCGAAGCGCTGCCCCGGGCGAGGCTCGCTCACGTCGGCGAGCGTCACCCCGTCCGCCTCGCCCTCGCGCTGCAGCCGGCCCACCGCGGGACCGGTGATGCCGTGCGCCGCGAGCCGCTCCGGCAGCATGCGGCGCCCGTCGGGCTCGACCAGCCGGTAGCCGTACGCCTCCACCGGGTGCGACAGCCGGCGCGCCTCCAGCAGGAAGGCGTCGGAGTCGACCAGCACCACCGCCTCGCCCGCCACCGGCTCCTCGCGCAGCCGCACGGTCTCGCGGTAGGCGGTCGCGTACCGCAGCCGGTCGAAGAAACGGCGGCCGGACTCGGGGTAGTGGGCCGTGACGGGGTGCGGCACCCGGTCGAGGTTGATCCGCTGGATCACCCCGGCGAGGCCCAGGCTGTGGTCCCCGTGGAAGTGGGTCACGCACAGCCTGGTCAGGTCGTGCGCCGCCACACCGGCCCGCAGCATCTGGCGCTGCGTGCCCTCCCCCGGATCGAAGAGGATGCCCTCGGCGTCCCAGCGCAGGAAGTAGCCGTTGTGGTTGCGGTGCCGGGTCGGGACCTGGCTGGCCGTGCCGAGCACGACCAATTCACGTGCGGACACCGGTGGTTATCCGGGAGGCCACTCGAGGCCACGGCCGCCCAGCACGTGGGCGTGCGCGTGGAAGACGGTCTGGCCCGCGCCCGCGCCGGTGTTGAAGACGACCCGGTAGCCGGTGCCGTCCACCTTGTCCCCGGCGGCGACCTCGCCCGCCTCCCGCAGCACGTCCGCGGCGAGCTGGGGCGCCTGGGCGGCAAGCGAGGCGGCGTCCGGGTAGTGCGCCTTGGGGATGACCAGGACGTGCGTCGGTGCCTGGGGGTTTATGTCGCGGAACGCGACCGTCGTCTCGGTCTCCCGCACGACGGTCGCGGGGATGCTGCCCGCGACGATCTTGCAGAACAGGCAGTCCGCCTGCGGTTCTCCCGCCACCTGACGCCTCCGTCCAGGGGTTGATCAGTACGTCCCGCATGCTACCGGTGGCCCTCGCGGCGGCGTGCCGTCGCGGGGCCCGGGTCGCGCCGGGCCCCGCTCCCGCCGCTACGGCAACGGGGGCGCGGTACGGGCCGGATCGGCCTCCAGCGCCTCCAGCGCGAGACGGACGGCCTCGTCCAGCTGCGGGTCGCGCCCGGCGGCGTGGTCCTGCGGGGTGTGCACGACCTCGACGTCCGGGTCGACGCCGTGGTTCTCCACGTCCCAGCCCACGCCCTCCAGCCACGTGGCGTACTTCGGCTGGGTCACCAGCGTCCCGTCGACCAGGTGGTAGCGGGAGTCGATGCCGATGACGCCGCCCCAGGTCCTGGTGCCCACCACGGGCCCGATCCCCAGCGCCTTGATCGCCGCGTTGACGATGTCGCCGTCGGAGCCGGAGAACTCGTTGGCGACGGCCACGACCGGCCCGCGCGGCGCGTCCAGCGGGTAGCTGAAGGCGGGCAGCCCGCGCGGCAGGTCCCAGCCCACGATCCGCCGCGCCAGCTTCTCCACGACCAGCTGAGAGGTGTGGCCGCCGCGGTTCTCCCGCACGTCCACGACCAGTCCCTCCCGCACCACCTCCACGCGCAGGTCGCGGTGGAGCTGGGCCCAGCCGGAGCCCACCATGTCGGGCACGTGCAGGTACCCCAGCCTGCCACCGGACAGCTCGCGCACGTACGCCCGGCGTCCGGCGACCCAGTCGTGGTAGCGCAGCGGCTCCTCGTCCGCGATGGGCACGACGACGACGTGGCGCGCCGGCCCGCCGTCCGCCGGGCCTATGGTCAGCTCGACCGGCTTGCGCACGGTGCCGATCAACAGCGGGCCGGGGCCGGTCAGCGGGTCCACGGGCCGTCCGTCGACCGCGAGGATCGCGTCGCCGGCCCGGACCGCGACGCCCGGCGCGGCCAGCGGGGAGCCGGCCCGCGGGTCGGAGGTCTCCGAGGGCAGCACCCGCGCCACGCGCCACGCGCCGTCCGCGTCGCGCGCGAGGTCCGCGCCCAGCAGGCCCTGGCGGTGCAGCCCGTCGCCGCGGCCGCCGGCCGGCATGACGTATGCGTGCGAGGTGCCGAGCTCGCCGGCCACCTCCCAGAGCAGGTCGACGAGGTCGTCGTGGGTGGCGACCCGGTCCAGGACGGGCCGGTAGCGCTCGCGCACACCGTCCCAGTCGACGCCGCCCATGTCGGCGCGCCAGAAGTTGTCCCGCATCAGGCGGTGCGACTCGTCGTACATCTGGCGCCACTCGGCCTGCGGGTCCACGGTGACGCGGACCCGGGAGAGGTCGACGGTGACGTTGCTGTCGGTCTCGTCGTCGGACGGGGCCGACTTGTGGTCGGCCGCGGCCACCCGCAGCCGGTGACCGGACGTCACCAGCACCTTGTTGCCGTCGCCGCTGACGGCGAAGTCGTCGGCGTCGTCGGCGATGTCCTCCACGCGCAGCTGCTTGAGGTCGTAGCGCTCCAGCGCGGTGGACGGCGGCTCGGCCTCGGGCGAGGCCAGGCTCGCGCCCAGGACCCCGCGGACGGGGTGACGCAGCCACAGGACGCCGTCCTTGGCCGCGCGCAGCGTGGAGTAGCGGGCGGCCTCGACCGGGAAGGGCACGATGCGGTCGGCCAGGCCCTCGGCGTCCACCTTGGTGACGGGGGTGCGGGGCCGGTCCTCGCCGTCCTCCTTGCGGGAGTCCTTCTTGCCCTCGTCCTGGCCGCGGTCGTCGCCGTCCTTGTCCTCCGCGGAGGAGTCGACCGGACGCCCGTGGCGCTGCGGGCCGAAGGGCGAGGGCGTGGTGGCGGCGAGCGTGATCAGGTGGGGGCGGCAGGCGCCGAGGAAGGCCATGTCGAAGACGTGGTCGTCGTAGACCGGGTCGAAGGAGCGCTCGGAGAGGAACGCCAGGTGCTTGCCGTCGGCGGTGAAGGCGGGCGAGGAGTCCCGGAAGCGCAGCGGGGTCGCGTCGACGACCGTGAGGTCGGCGGTCGAGGCGAGCTTGAGCTGGCGCAGCGGGTCGGGCCCGGCGTGCGACCAGGCGAGCCAGGCCGAGTCGGGCGAGAAGGCGAGGCCGGTGGCGTGGCCGTGCTCGCCCTCCACGACGGTGCGGACCTCGCCGGTCTGGGCCTCGACGAGCAGCACCCGGCCGTCGTGCGAGGCGACGGCGATCCGGTGGCCGTCCGGGGAGACCGTCATCCCCAGCACCCGGCCGAGCCGCCCCGCGGCCAGCCGGCGGGGCGCGGCGGTGCCGGTGCCCGCCGCGGGGGCGATCTCCAGCGCGTCCTCGCCCTCGGCGTCGGTGACCCAGACGACCTGCTGGTCGCCCTCGCCGCCGAACACCCGCGGCAGTCGCGTGCGCACCCCCGGTTCGGCGGACAACGCCCGTGCCGGGCCGCCGCGGTGGGTGACCCAGTGCGTGGTGCCGCGGATCTCCACCGCGCTGCCCCGGCCGGTGTGGTCGGGCCGCGCGTCGCCGAGGTGGTGGGCCGCGTGGACCGGGTGCGGCTGCAGGTCGGCGCGCTGGCCCCCGAGGCGCACCTCGACCGGGCGGGCCTGCGCGCCGTCGAGGTCGTCCAGCAGGAACAGCCGGCCGGTGCTGGTGTAGACGACGCGGGTGCCGTCGGTGGCGGCGTGCCGCGCGTAGAAGCCGCCGTCCTCCACGGCCGTGTGCCGGCGCAGGTCCGCGCCGTCGGGGAGGCTGGAGTAGACGGCGCCGACGCCCTCGTGGTCGGAGAGGAAGGCGATCCTGTCCCCCACCCACATCGGGTACTCCAGGTTGCCGTCCAGGTCGGCGTGGATCCGCTCGAACTCCCCGTCACCGGTGCGGTCGATCCACAACTTGCCCGCGGTGCCGCCCCGGTAGCGCTTCCAGGCGGCCGCCTCCCGGCCCATCGTGGCCGACAGCAGCAGCACGGCCCCGTCCGGCCCGTGGGCGACGTCCCCGACCGGTCCGTACGGCAGCGTCGAGGCGGGGCCGCCGTCGACCGGGATCGCCCGCGCCCAGCTGCGGCGCAGCGACGCCTGCCCGTACGTGCTGATGGCCAGCACGTCGCCGCCGGGCGTCCAGCCCCGGACGGAGGTGCGGCCGCTGCCCCAGTACGTCAGCCGTTTCGACGGCCCGCCGTCGGTGGGCGCGAGGTGCACCTCGGGTGCGCCGTCCCGCGTGGAGGTCCACGCGATGAGCGTCCCGTCGGGCGAGAACCGTGGATGGCCGACGGGCATGTTGTCGGCGCTGACCCGCCAGGCCCGGCCGGTGCCGTCCAGAGGGGCGGCCCAGACGTCGTCCTCGGCGGTGAAGGTGATCAGGTCACCGTGCAGGTGCGGGAAGCGGAGGTACGCGGGGTGCGAAGGCTGCGGCTGCGTCACGTCGTCACATTAACCACCCGGCGCCGTGCTGGTCAGGGGTTTTCGATCTCATTGCCCGCCGGGGGGGGTTCCGGCCCGGCGGCCGCGTCAGCCCCAGCGTCCGGTGCGGCCCAGCAGGAGGGCGGTGGCGGCGACGCCGGCGGTGGAGGTGCGCAGCACACTGGCGCCGAGGCGGTACGGCCTGGCACCGGCCGCGGCGAAGGCGTCGAGCTCCTCCGGGGAGACCCCGCCCTCGGGGCCCACGACGAGCACGATGTCGCCCTCGGGCGGCAACGGGGCGGTGGCGAGCGGCTCCGAGCCCTCCTCGTGGAGGACCGCCGCGAACGCGGCACCGGAGAGCAGCCCCGCGAGTTGACGGGTCGTCAGCAGATCGGCGACCTCCGGGAACCGCAGCCGCCGGGCCTGCTTGGCCGCCTCACGGGCGGTCGACCGCCATTTGGCAAGGGACTTGGCGCCCCGCTCGCCCTTCCACTGGGTGATGCAGCGGGCGGCGGCCCACGGCACGACGGCATCGACGCCGACCTCGGTCATGGTCTCGACGGCGAGTTCCCCGCGGTCGCCCTTGGGCAGCGCCTGGACGACCGTGATCCGCGGGCGCGGCTCGGCCTCCTCGCGGACCTCGGCGACGGCGACCTCCAGGGTGTCCTTTCCGTCGACGGCCGCCACCGTGCCGTACGCACCGCGGCCCAGGCCGTCGGTGAGCACGATCTCCTCGCCCGCCCGCAGCCGCCGCACGGAGACCGCGTGCCGCCCCTCGGGGCCGGAGAGCGTGATGCGGCCCGGGCCCAGCGCACCGGGTTCGACGACGAAGACGGGCGCGGTCACGGCGCGGTCCTCGGGGAGCGGGGGGTCAGGGCGGCCATGCGCCCATCGTTTCACGGCACACGACGGCCCGCGGTCCAGGGTGTCGTGCACCCCGGCCGCGGGCCCCCGGGCGGCTGGGCCGTGCCGGCCTAACGCCCGTTGAACGCGTCCTTCAGACGGGAGAACAGCCCCTGCTGGCCCGGCTGGAACTGCCCCAGGGGCCGCTCCTCGCCGCGCAGCTTCGCCAGGCGGCGCAGCAGTTCCTCCTGCTCCGGGTCGAGCTTGCCCGGGGTCTGGACCTCGACGTGCACGATGAGGTCGCCCCGGCCGCCGCCCCGCAGGTGCGTGATGCCGCGCTGGTGGAGCGGGATCGACTGGCCGGACTGCGTACCGGGCCTGATGTCGATCTCCTCCAGGCCGTCCAGGGTCTCCAGCGGGACCTTGGTGCCCAGCGCCGCGGCCGTCATCGGGATGGTGACGGTGCAGTGCAGGTCGTCGCCGCGCCGCTGGAAGACCGCGTGCGGCAGCTCGCGGATCTCGACGTACAGGTCGCCGGCGGGGCCGCCGCCGGGGCCGACCTCGCCCTCGCCCGCGAGCTGGATGCGGGTGCCGTTGTCGACACCGGCCGGGATCTTGACGGTCAGCGTGCGCCGCGACCGGATCCGGCCGTCGCCCGCGCACTCCGGGCACGGGTTGGGGACGACGGTGCCGAAGCCCTGGCACTGGGGGCAGGGGCGCGAGGTCATGACCTGGCCGAGGAAGGACCGGGTGACCTGGGAGACCTCACCGCGGCCGCGGCACATGTCACACGTCTGCGCGGTCGTGCCCGGGGCGGCGCCCTCGCCGTGGCAGGTGTTGCAGACGATGGCCGTGTCGACCTGGATGTCCTTGGTCGTGCCGAAGGCCGCCTCGTCCAGCTCGATCTCCAGCCGGATCATCGCGTCCTGGCCGCGCCGGGTGCGCGAGCGCGGGCCGCGCTGGGACGCCGTGCCGAAGAAGGCGTCCATGATGTCGCTGAAGTTGCCGAAGCCCTGGCCGAAGCCGGCGCCCGCGCCGGCACCGCCGCCGTTGGCGGACAGCGGGTCGCCGCCGAGGTCGTAGACCTGCTTCTTCTGCGGGTCCGAGAGCACCTCGTAAGCGGCGTTGATCTCCTTGAACCGCTCCTGGGTCTTCGGGTCCGGATTGACGTCCGGGTGCAGCTCACGCGCGAGACGGCGGAATGCCTTCTTGATCTCGTCCGGTCCTGCGTCGCGGCGCACGCCGAGCACGGCGTAATAGTCCGTGGCCACTACGACTCCGCCAGGATCTGTCCGACGTAACGTGCCACTGCGCGTACCGCTCCCATCGTTCCGGGGTAGTCCATGCGGGTCGGTCCGACCACGCCGAGTTTCGCCACCGCCTCGTCGCCCGAACCGTAGCCGACGGAGACGACCGATGTGGAGTTCAGGCCCTCATGGAAGTTCTCATGACCGATTCTCACCGTCACACCCGAGTCCTTGGCCTCGCCCAGCAGCTTGAGGAGCACCACCTGCTCCTCGAGCGCCTCCAGCACCGGGCGGATCGTCAGCGGGAAGTCGTGCCCGAAACGGGTCAGGTTGGCCGTGCCGCCGAGCATGATCCGCTCCTCGGTCTCCTCGACCAGGGTCTCCAGGAGTGTGGCGAGGACCACCTGGACGGAGGGCCGGTCGTCGGGCTCGAAGCCCTCGGGGAGTTCCTGCACCAGCGGCGGGACGTCGCTGAACCGGCGTCCCACCACCCGGCTGTTCAGCCGGGCGCGCAGGTCGGCCAGCACGGTCTCGCCGACCGGTGCGGGGGCGTCCACCAGCCGCTGCTCCACCCGTCCGGTGTCCGTGATCAGCACGAGCATGATCCGGGCCGGGGCGAGCGCGAGCAGCTCGACGTGGCGCACGGTCGAGCGGGTGAGCGACGGGTACTGGACGATCGCGACCTGCCGCGTGAGCTGCGCCAGCAGCCGGACCGTACGGGCCACCACGTCGTCGAGGTCGACGGCGCCGTCCAGGAAGTTGCCGATGGCCCGGCGCTCGGCACCGGACAGCGGCTTGACACTGGTGAGCCGGTCGACGAAGAGCCGGTAGCCCTTGTCGGTCGGCACGCGGCCGGCGCTGGTGTGGGGCTGCTGGATGTAGCCCTCCTCCTCCAGCACGGCCATGTCGTTGCGGACGGTCGCCGGGGACACGCCGAGGGCGTGCCGCTCGGTGAGCGCCTTCGAGCCGACCGGCTCCTCGGTACCCACGTAGTCCTGGACGATGGCACGCAGTACTTCCAGCCGTCGTTCACTGAGCATCGCGCACCTCCAGTCGCTCGGTCACCGTGCGGGTCGTGTCGCCCCCGTGGCCTGGCACTCCTCTTACCTGAGTGCCAGTTTTCCCCAAGTCAGTGTACGGCGGGGTGGCAAGACCTCGGCAAGGGCCGTCCACGGGTCAGGCCCCGGGACGTCCTTGACCGGCCACCGTAGCGGGCGCGGGGCACGTCGCGGGGATACCGTCACGTTGTGGAGACCACACCGACCGCGCCGGGCTCCCCCGGCGGCTGGGAGCAGCTCGCACCGGGGGTCGCGCGGCGGCGGCTGCCCTTCCTCGACGTGACCGTCGGGGTCGTCGTCGGCGACGGGGGCGTGCTGCTGATCGACACGGGTTCCTCCGTGCCCGAGGGAGCCGGACTGCGCCGGGAGGTCCACGAACTGACCGGGCGGGACGTGACGCACATCGCACTCACCCACGGCCACTTCGACCACGTCTTCGGCACGGCCGCCTTCGAGGGCGTCCAGGTCTTCGGGGAGATGACCCTCGACACCTACCTCGACCGCGAACGCTTCTCGCTCGGCGTGGACGCGGTCAAGCACGGCGCCGGCCAGGCCGAGTCCGCACGGGCGGCGGAGGCCCTCGTACGCCCCGGCCACCTCGTGGACGGCTCCTACGAACTCGACCTCGGGGGCGACCGCCAGGTCCTGCTCGTCCACCCGGGTGAGGGGCACACCACGCACGACCTGGTGGTGGTCGTGCCGGGCACGCCGGCCGTGGTCTTCTGCGGCGACCTCGTCGAGGAGTCCGGCGAGCCCCAGGCCGGGCCGGACGCCGCCCCGCAGGCCTGGCCCGCCGCCCTGGACCGGCTGCTGCATCTGGGCGGCGAGACCGCGCTGTACGTGCCGGGCCACGGCGCCGTCGTCGACGCCCGCTTCGTCCGCGCCCAACGGGACGCGCTCGCCGCCCGGTTCGGATCCGCCTGAGCGGCGCGCCGCGCGGATACGATCCCTGGCATGCGCAGCCGCAGCTACGACCCCGACCTCACCCCGCCCTGGAAACGGCCCGCCACGCCCGCGCCCGAGGTCGCGGCCGAGCGGGACCTGGTGGTGGAGGAGGTGTCCACCGGCTTCTGCGGCGCGGTCGTCCGCTGCGAGAAGACCGCCGAAGGCCCCACGGTCACCCTGGAGGACCGCTTCGGCAAGCACCGCGTCTTCCCCATGACGCCCCGCGGCTTCCTCCTGGAGGGCCGCCTGGTGACCCTCGTGCGCCCCTCCGCCGCCCCTGCGGCCGGCCCGCGGCTGACCGCCTCCGGCTCCATCGCCGTCCCCGGCGCCCGCGCCCGGGTCGCCCGGGCCGGCCGGATCTACGTCGAGGGCCGCCACGACGCGGAACTGGTCGAACGCGTCTGGGGCGACGACCTGCGCGTCGAGGGCGTCGTCGTCGAGTACCTGGAGGGCGTCGACGACCTCCCCGCCATCGCCGCGTCCTTCGCCCCCGGCCCGGACGCCCGCCTCGGCGTCCTCGTCGACCACCTCGTGCCCGGCAGCAAGGAGTCCCGCATCGCCGCGGAGGTCACCGGGGAGCACGTCCTGGTCGTCGGCCACCCCTACATCGACGTCTGGGAGGCCGTGAAGCCCTCGTCCCTCGGCATCCCCGCCTGGCCGGCCGTCCCCCGCGGCCAGGACTGGAAGACCGGCGTGTGCCGCGCCCTGGGCTGGCCGGAGAACACCGGCGCCGCCTGGCAGCGCATCCTGGGCGCCGTCCGCTCCTACAAGGACCTCCAGCCGGAGCTGCTGGGCCGCGTGGAGGAGCTGATCGACTTCGTCACGTCCCCGGGCTGAGCCCCGGCAGGACCCCGAACTCCGACGTGTCCAGGACGACGTCCACCACGGGCAACCGCACCGCCTCACCGAACTTCCAGGTGCGCTCGGCCCGGTAGTCGGCCTGATCGCCCGTGCCGGCGGGCTCGGTGAGGACGACGCACTTGGCCGCCAGGGGGTCGACGATCACGTAGACCGGCACTTTCCCGGCGGCGTACAGCGACCGCTTGACGACGTGGTCCCGGTGGGCGCTGGTCCTGGAGACGACCTCGACGACGAGGGTGACGGCCTCCGGCGGCAGAAGGCGTCCCGACGCGGGCCCCGCTCCGCGCTCGAGGATCACGAGGTCCGGCTGGGGTTCGCTCGCCTCCTCCGGAATCGCGATGTCCTGCGTGATCGGCCCGGCGCGAGGGGTTCAGTCGACCAGGTCCCTGACCACCGCGTCCGCCAGCAGGCGGCCGCGCAGGGTGAGGACGGCCCGGCCCTCGCGGTAAGGACCGGACTCCAGGAGGCCGTCCCTTACCGCGCGCTCCGCGGCCCCGGCACCCGCCGGGGCCAGCACGTCGAGCGGACAGCCGTCGGACAGCCTCAGCTCCAGCAGGATCCGCTCCACCCGGCGGTCCTCCGCCGCGAGCACCTCACGGCCCGCCCCGGGACTGCGGCCCTCGGCGAGCGCCGCCGCGTAAGCCGCCGGGTGCTTCACGTTCCACCAGCGCACCCCGCCCACGTGGCTGTGCGCGCCCGGTCCGGCACCCCACCAGTCCGCGCCGGTCCAGTACAGCTCGTTGTGACGGCACCGGGCCGCCTCCGAGGTCGCCCAGTTCGACACCTCGTACCAGCCGTAGCCGGCCGCCGCCAGGCGCTCCTCCGCGATCAGGTAGCGGTCCGCGTGCACGTCGTCGTCCGTCATCGGCACCTCGCCGCGCCGGATCCTGCGCGCCAGCTGCGTGCCCTCCTCCACGATCAGCGCGTACGCCGACACGTGGTCCGGCCCCGCGCCGATCGCGGCGTCCAGCGACGCCCGCCAGTCGTCGTCCGATTCCCCGGGCGTGCCGTAGATCAGGTCCAGGTTGACGTGCTCGAACCCCGCCGCCCGCGCCTCCGCCACGCACTGCTCCGGGCGGCCCGGCGTGTGCCGCCGGTCCAGCACCTGCAGCACGTGCGGGCGGGCGCTCTGCATCCCGAACGAGACCCGCGTGTACCCCCCGGCCCGCAGCTCCTCCAGGTACGCCGGATCCACCGACTCCGGGTTCGCCTCCGTCGTGACCTCCGCGCCCTCCGCCAGGCCGAACTCGTCCCGGATCGCCCCCAGCATCCGGGCCAGGTCCGCGGCCGGCAGCAGGGTCGGCGTCCCGCCGCCGACGAACACGGTCTCGACCCGGCGTGGGTCGTCGCCCAGCACCTTGCGGGCCAGCCGGATCTCGTCGACCAGGGTGTCCGCGTAGTTCTCCCGGGAGGCGAGCACGCCGCCGGTGCCGCGCAGCTCGGCGGCGGTGTAGGTGTTGAAGTCGCAGTAACCGCAGCGGGTCGCGCAGTACGGGACGTGCAGGTAGAACCCCAGCGGGCGGGAATCCGCGCCGGTCAGCGCGGTCGGCGGGAGCGCGCCGTCCTCCGGCATGGGCTCCCCGTCGGGCAGTACGGATGGCATACCCCCCATTGTCCGCCATCCCCTCCGGGCCGTTTGTCCGTGTGCGGGTGCGTTGTGGTTGCGGTTGGGGTTCTTTTCCCCACCGCCCGCCCTCCCCCAGCCTTCGGCCGGGGGGACCCCCATCCCGGGGACGGTTTGGTGCGGGTCTCGCCCGGTTCGGTGGGTGGGCCGGGGGTGGGGCCTCCGGGGTGGGCATTCTGTACCGCATATTTATGTGCATGGCGGGCAATCCGGGTTCGGCACCGCTCTGCCGCACAACAAATACACGTCAGCGTCCAGAACGCCCACCCTCCCCCAGCCTTCGGCCGGGGGTGCCCCCAACTCCCCCACCCCCTCCGTATCGCGAGCGACCAACGCCCGCTGGGGGTGAGAAGGCGAACCGGGGTGACCCCGGATTGCCTCTTCACCCCCCTCCGGCCGTCAGTCGCCCATACGACGGGAGGGGGTGTGGCGGGGTGCGCCCGGAAGCGACGAGCGGTGATGCCGGTGACGAAATGATCCGGCGAATCCGCGAGCGCTGAGGACGTGCGCCGGCGCGCCACCGACCCACCGCCGCACGCAGCGAGGCGGTCACTGACCGACCGGGGCCACGGGCGGGCGGCGGGGAAAAACCCCCGCCGCAGGCGCAAACAACCCGCACACGAACAACCGACCGCAACCACGACCAACCGGCAATCCGCGAAGCGCCCCGCACTGGGCCTGAAGCACAAGCACCGCAAGATCGTCATCCGGCGGCGCCACGTCGTACTCGTGCACCGCCCGCCGGATCCGCTCCGCCACCCCCGCCGCCCCCAGCCCGGCGCAAGCCGCCAGCACGGTCGCGAGCCCGTAGTCGTCGTCGAACTGCCGGCTCCCGTTGCGCCGCTCCGTCACCCCGTCCGTGACGCACAGCAGCGTGTCCCCGGGGGCCAGCCGGAACGATTCGCTGCGGTACCGCGCGTCGTCCGTGATCCCCAGCAGTATCTGCGGCACCGCCGCGGGCCGGACCGCGCCGCCGCTCGTGAGGAGGAGCGGAAGGGGGTGCCCGGCGCTGGCCAGGGTGCACAGGGCGCCGCCACCTGAACCGGCGCCCGGGACTCCCTTCCCGGGCCCCCCCGGGCCCTCCCCCACCCCCTCCGGCACGATCTCCCCGTAGAGGAGGGACAGGAACCGCGGCCCGACGTCCCACCCTGGCCCGAGCGCGTCGCCGAGCGTGGCCGCCGCGGCCTCGTCCGCAAGGGCGCGGTTGAGCCGGTCGAGGACCTCCGCGACGCCGTAGCCCTCGCGCGCGAGGAGCCGCATGACGGGCCGGGCGAGCCCGGTGACCGCGGCGGCCTCGGGGCCGTTGCCCTGGACGTCGCCGAGGGCGAAGCACCACCGGCCGCCGCCCGCCGGGAAGAGGTCGTAGAAGTCGCCGCCGACGACGTCCGCACGCGTGGGCTCGTAGACCACGGCCGTGTCGACGCCCGGCACCGCGCCGAGCCCCGCGGGCAGCAGGCCGCGCTGCAGGACCCGGCTGATCATGGCCTGCCGGGTGTACTGGCGGGCGGTGCCCACCGCGAGCGCGACACGGCGCGCGAAGTCCTCGATGAGGCCGATGACCTCGTCGGGGAAGCGCGTCAGCCCGGTGCGCCCGAGCAGCAGCGTGCCGTGGCAGCGGCCGCCGGTGACCAGGGGGCAGGCGAGCGCCGCGCCGAACGCGTCCGTGCCCTGGTCGGTGGCGGGCCACGGCCAGGGCACGGCGCCGGCGCGGGAGCCGGGCGGCGGCGGTTCCTTCTCCAGCACCATGCGCAGCCCGTCGATGCGGCTCTCCGCGGCGTGCCAGACGCGGGCCAGGCGCGGCTCGGTGCCCTCCGGCCCGTCCCCGGAGAGCCAGACGGCGCACCAGTCGGCGAGCCGGGGCACGAGCAACTGCCCGGCGAGGGAGGCGACCATGTCCTCGTCGAGCTGCCCGGCGAGGAGGTCGGAGGCCTCGGCGAGGAAGGAGAGCGAGCCGCGGTTGATCCACTCGCTGTCGTGCCGCCGCGGCAGGCGGTGGGCCGTCGCCGCGAGGATGTCGGTGGCGCGCAGTCCGCGCAGCAGGTCACGGTCTGCCTCGGGGGCCGACGGCAGCGCCTCCTCGGGTTCACCGGCGGCCAGCCGGCACCAGATGGTCTTGAGGTCGCGCCGGTAGGTGATGCCCCACTCCTCGGAGAGCGCGGAGACGAGCTGCAGTCCGCGCCCGCCGTCGCGGCCCTCGCGGGCGAGTTCGGCCCGGTCTCGGACGACCCGGGCGGGGTGGTGGTCGGAGACCTCGACGACGAGGCCGCCCTCCTCGTGGCCGCCGGGTGCCGCGCCCTCCAGCCGGCAGAGCAGTTCGACGGTGGTGCCGGCGTGGATGACCGCGTTCGTGACGAGCTCGCTCACGAGCAGCACCGCGTCGTCCGCGAGGCGGTCACCGACGCTCCCGTCCGGCCAGGGCTCCTCCGCGGTCCACTCGGCCAGGACGGCGCGGACGAACTTCCGTGCCGCGGAGGCCGCCAGCTGGTTGCCGGGCAGGCTGGTGCGGGAAACGAACTCCCGTGGCATGGAATCTGGCCCCACTGTGCGGCTCCCGAGCAGATCCGGCATTGCGCCCTTAACGGCACGCACAGCGTGACAGACTGAGCGCGCTCATAAGCGCCGAGTCACCGAAGAAGGCCGTCATGGCTCTTAAATCGGCTGTTCCCGCCCCGAAAACCGCGACTCCCGCGCGTCCGCGTGTCGTCGACCCGCCCCCGGACGGTGAGTGGATACGCGTGGCGGAACTGCGGCCGCTGCTCACCGCGATGCGCTCGCTGTGCGACGGCGACTTCCGGGTGCGGCTGGCCGACGGGACGGAGGGGGTGCTGGCCGAACTCGGCGGAACGTTCAACCGGATCGTCGCCCGGGAGCAGCACTTCTCCGCCGAACTGGGCCGGGTCAAGCGGGAGGTCGTGCGCCGGGGCAGGCTGGACGAGCGGCTCGCGGAGAGCCCGGGGCAGGGTTCCTGGGCGGTGAGCGTGCAGGCGGCGAACTCCCTGATCGACGCGCTGGTCATCCCGGCTGCGAACGCCACCCGTGTGCTGGACGCCGTGGCGGGCGGGGACTTGACGCAGCGGGTGGACCTGCACGACGGCAGCCGGCCGCTGCGCGGAGACGTGCGCAGGCTCGGCCGGGCGGTCAACCGCATGGTGGACCAGTTGTCGCTGTTCACCGGCGAGGTGACCCGGGTGGCCCGCGAGGTCGGCACCGACGGCCGGCTGGGCGGCCGGGCGAAGGTGCGCGGGCTGTCCGGCAGTTGGCGGGACGTGACCGAGGCGGTCAACACGATGGCCGCCCGGCTGACCGCACAGGTCCGCGACATCGCGCTGGTGACGACAGCGGTGGCGCGTGGCGATCTGACCCGCGAGGTGACCGTCGAGGCGACCGGCGAGCTGCTGGAGCTCAAGCTCACCGTGAACACGATGGTGGACCAGCTCTCGGCCTTCGCGGACGAGGTGACCCGCGTGGCCCGCGAGGTCGGCACCGAGGGCCAGCTCGGCGGCCGCGCCCAGGTCCGCGGCGTCTCCGGCGTCTGGAAGGACCTCACCGACAACGTCAA
>NZ_JBHYMQ010000002.1:42376-73072 GCF_042742985.1 Streptomyces sp. NPDC058864
GAGGTCGGCACCGAGGGCCAGCTCGGCGGCCGCGCCCAGGTCCGCGGCGTCTCCGGCGTCTGGAAGGACCTCACCGACAACGTCAACTTCATGGCGTCCAACCTCACCTCGCAGGTCCGCAACATCGCCCAGGTCACGACGGCGGTCGCCAACGGAGACCTCTCGCAGAAGATCACGGTCGACGCGCAGGGTGAGATCCTCCAGCTGAAGTCGACCATCAACACGATGGTCGGCCAGCTCTCGGCCTTCGCGGACGAGGTGACCCGGGTGGCCCGCGAGGTCGGCACCGAGGGCCAGCTCGGCGGCCGCGCCCAGGTCCGCGGCGTCTCCGGCGTCTGGAAGGACCTCACCGACAACGTCAACTTCATGGCCGACAACCTGACCTCCCAGGTCAGGAACATCGCCCAGGTCGCCACCGCCGTCGCCCAGGGCGATCTCGGCAAGACCATCACCGTGGAGGCCAAGGGCGAGATCCTGGAGCTCAAGTCGACGATCAACACGATGGTCGACCAGCTCTCCGCCTTCGCGGACGAGGTGACCCGCGTCGCCCGCGAGGTCGGCACCGAGGGCAACCTCGGCGGTCAGGCCCAGGTCCGCGGCGTCTCCGGCGTCTGGAAGGACCTCACCGACAACGTCAACTTCATGGCGTCCAACCTCACCTCGCAGGTCCGCAACATCGCCCAGGTGACGACGTCGGTGGCGAACGGCGACCTGTCGAAGAAGATCACGGTCGACGCCCGCGGCGAGATCCTGGAGCTCAAGGACACCATCAACACGATGGTCGACCAGCTCCGCGGATTCGCGGACGAGGTGACCCGGGTCGCCCGCGAGGTCGGCACCGAGGGCCGGCTCGGCGGCCGCGCCCAGGTCCGCGGCGTCTCCGGCGTCTGGAAGGACCTCACCGACAACGTCAACTTCATGGCCGACAACCTGACCTCCCAGGTCAGGAACATCGCCCAGGTCGCCACCGCCGTCGCCCAGGGCGACCTGTCGAAGAAGATCGACGTGGACGCGCGCGGCGAGATCCTGGAGCTGAAGACGACCATCAACACGATGGTGGACACGCTGTCGTCCTTCTCCTCCGAGGTGACCCGGGTCGCCCGTGAGGTCGGCAGCGAGGGCCAGCTGGGCGGCCAGGCCCGGGTGGAGGGGGTGTACGGCACGTGGAAGCGGCTGACGACGGGCGTGAACGAGCTGGCGTCCAACCTCACCACCCAGGTGCGGGCCATCGCCGAGGTGGCCTCGGCCGTCGCCCAGGGCGACATGTCGCGCAGCATCGCCGTCGAGGCGCAGGGCGAGGTCGCGGAACTGAAGAACAACGTCAACCTGATGGTGGCCAACCTCCGTGAGACCACCCGCGCCAAGGACTGGCTGGAGTCCAACCTGGCCCGCCTGGCCGGCCTGATGCAGGGGCACCGCGACCTGATGGAGGTCGCCGACCTCATCCTGCGCGAGCTGACCCCGCTGGTGAACGCCCAGTACGGCGCGTTCTTCCTCGCCGAGACCGACGCCTGCCGGAGCGGCACCGCCCAGCAGCGGGCCCCGCGCGGGCTGGCCTTCATCGCCGGTTACGGCTCGGCGCAGGGCGCCACGGTGGACACCCCCGGCATGCCCGGCCACGGGCTGGTGCGGCAGGCGGCGATGGAGAAGAAGCGCATCCTCGTGGAGGAGACGCCGCCCGACTACATCACCATCACCTCGGGTCTCGGCGAGGCCGCCCCGGCCAGCGTCGTGATCATCCCCATCCTCTTCGAGGACGAGCTGCTCGGCGTCATCGAGCTGGCCTCCTTCTCCCGCTTCTCCGACGTCCACCTGGCCTTCTTCGACCAGTTCGTCAGCACCATCGGTGTGGCGATCAACACGATCATCGCCAACTCCCGCACGGAGTCGCTGCTGTCGGAGTCCCAGCGGCTCGCCCAGCAGCTGCAGGAGCGCTCGGACGAACTCCAGCGGCAGCAGGGCGAGCTGCAGCGCTCCAACGCCGAACTGGAGGAGAAGGCGGCCCTGCTGGCCACCTCCTCGCAGTACAAGTCGGAGTTCCTGGCCAACATGTCGCACGAGCTGCGCACCCCGCTCAACTCGCTGCTGATCCTGGCCCGGCTGCTCGCGGACAACCCGGACGGCCATCTGTCGGAGCAGGAGGTGCACTTCGCCACCACGATCCACCGCTCCGGCTCGGACCTGCTGCAGCTGATCAACGACATCCTGGACCTGTCGAAGATCGAGGCGGGCCGGATGGACGTCCGTCCCAAGAAGCTGCCGCTGATCAAGCTGCTGGACTACGTGCACGCCACCTTCCGCCCGATCACCCTGGACCGCGGGCTCGCCTTCGACGTCACGGTGGGCGAGGACGTGCCGCGCGAGATGTCCTCGGACGAGCAGCGGCTGCAGCAGGTGCTGCGCAACCTGCTCTCCAACGCGATCAAGTTCACCTCCCAGGGGCGGGTCGAGCTGCGGGTGTCGCGCTGCGAGGGTGCCGACGACCTGATCGCCTTCGCCGTGCGGGACACCGGGATAGGCATCCCCCGTGACAAGCTCCCGGTGATCTTCGAGGCCTTCCAGCAGGCCGACGGCACCACCAACCGCAAGTACGGCGGCACCGGGCTGGGCCTGTCCATCAGCCGGGAGATCGCGGGGCTGCTCGGCGGGCGCATCGTCGCCGAGAGCGAGCCCGGCCGGGGCAGCACCTTCACGCTCTACGTCCCGGCGGTCTACGGGGGCCACGGCGGTGCCGGGGAGCCCGAGCCGCAGCACGGGCCCGCGGGCGGCCCGGTGGAGTCCGAGGGCGGTCCGGTGCCCGTGAGCGCGGCGTACGACGCCGAGCGCCGCACGTCCGGCCCGGGTGCGCCGGACGACGGCTGGCCCACCTCGAACCGGATCGACGAGTGGCGGGACGGCCGCGCCGGCCGGGTCCTGACCGGCAACCGCGTGCTCATCGTCGACGACGACATCCGCAACGTCTTCGCCCTCACCCATGTCCTGGGCCGGATCGGGATGCCCGTCCTGTACGCGGAGAACGGCCGCGAGGGCATCGAGACCCTGGAGCGGAACCCCGACGTCGCCCTCGTGCTGATGGACATCATGATGCCCGAGATGGACGGGTACGAGACGATCGAGGCCATCCGCCGCACCCCGCGCTTCGCCGCGCTGCCGATCATCGCCCTGACGGCGAAGGCGATGCCGGGCGACCGCGAGCGCTCGATCGCCTGCGGCGCCAACGACTACGTGCCCAAACCGGTGGACGTGGACCGGCTGCTGCACGTGGCGCACCTGCTGCTCGACCCCGAGGCGGGGCTGGACGGCGGACGGGCCCGTCCCGGTCCCGGCGGCCCGGGCGGCTCCGACGACCCCGCGAGGCCCGCGTCGTGACCACGGGCGGCACCGGTACGGCCGCGGGGAAGGCGGGCATCCTGCTCGTCGACGACATGGAGGACAACCTGGTCGCCCTGGAGGCCATCCTCGGCAACCTCGACCGGCCGCTGGTCCGCGCCCGTTCCGGGGAGGAGGCGATGAAGGCGCTGCTGCGCCAGGAGTTCGCGGTGGTGCTGCTCGATGTCCTGATGCCGGGCATGGACGGCTTCGAGACCGCCTCGAACATCAAGCGCCTGGACCAGACCAAGGACATCCCGATCATCTTCCTGACCGGGAACGACCTGGACACCACCTTCGCCTTCCGCGGCTACGCCACCGGCGCGGCGGACTACCTCACCAAGCCCTTCGACCCCTGGGTGCTGCGCGCCAAGGTGACCGTCTTCCTCGAACTGCACCACAAGACCCGCCAGTTGCGGGGACTGCTGGCGCGCGACCGGGACCGGCTGGAGGCGATCGAGCAGCGCCTGGCGGCCGTCGAGCGGCAGCTCGCCGCCGACGGCCGCCCGGACGTCACCGCCCTCGCCCAGCGCGTGGCCCGGCTGGAACGCGCCCTGCGGGGCGTGGACCTGCCGGGCCCCCGGGTGGGCGACTGAGGCGCCCGGCCCGCTCAGTTCTCCCGGGTGCCGGCGTACATGTCGTCGATCAGGTCCTTGAACTCCCGCTCGACGACGGGCCGCTTGAGCTTCAGGCTCGGCGTGAGGTCGCCGTGCTCGACGTCCAGGTCGCGCGGCAGCACACGGAAGGTCTTGATCTGCTGCCAGCGCTGCAGGTCCTCGTTGACCCGCCGCACGTAGCCGTCCATCAGCGCCCGCACCGGCTCGGAGCCGACGACCTCCGCGTAGGGCCTGCCCTCCAGGCCGTTCTCCTTGGCCCAGCCGAGGATGGTGGGCTCGTCGAGGGCGAACAGGGCGGTGCAGAAGTTGCGGTCGGCGCCGATCACCAGGACGTTGCTGATGAACGGGCAGGCCGCCTTGAACTGGCCCTCGACCGCGGCCGGCGCGATGTACTTGCCGTTGGAGTTCTTGATGATGTCCTTCTTGCGGTCGGTGATGGTGAGGTAGCCGTCGGCGGACAGCTCCCCGATGTCACCGGTGTGGAACCAGCCGTCCGTCTCCAGCACTTCGGCCGTCTTCTCGGGCAGCCCGTGGTAGCCCTGCATGATGCCGGGGCCGCGCAGCAGGATCTCGCCGTCCTCGGCGATGCGGACCTCGGTGCCGGGCAGCGGCTTGCCGACCGTGCCGGTCCGGTAGGCCTCGCCGGGGTTGACGAAACTGGCGGCGCTGGACTCGGTCAGGCCGTAGCCCTCCAGGATGTGGATGCCGGCGCCGGAGAAGAAGTAGCCGATCTCCGGGGAGAGGGCGGCGGAGCCCGAGACGCAGGCGCGCAGCTTGCCGCCGAAGGCGTCGCGGAGCTTGGCGTACACCAGGCGGTCGGCGACCGCGTGCTTGGCGGCGAGCCCGAAGGGGGCGCTCGCGTTGCCGGTGCGGCGGCGGTTGTCCTGGGTGGCCTTGGCGTACTCGCGGGCGACCTCGGCGGCCCACTTGAAGATCCGGTACTTCGCGGCGCCGCCGGCGCGGGCCTTGGCGGCGACGCCGTTGTAGACCTTCTCGAAGATGCGCGGGACGGCGGCCATGTAGGTGGGCTGCACGACCGGAAGGTTCTCGATGATCTTGTCGACGCGGCCGTCGACCGCGGTCACGTGACCGATGGTGATGTGCCCGGCGGTGAGCACCTTGCCGAAGACGTGCGCAAGCGGCAGCCAGAGGTACTGGACGTCGTCCGCCTCCAGCAGGCCGTTCGCCTGGATCGCCCTGGCCATGTACGCCCAGCAGTCGTGCGGCAGCCGTACGCCCTTGGGACGGCCGGTCGTGCCCGAGGTGTAGATGAGGGTGGCCAGTTGGTCCTTGGTGATCTCGCCCACGGCCTTGCTGACGGCCTCGGGGTTCTTCTCCAGGTAGACCTTGCCGCGCTGCTCCAGCTGGGCCAGCGAGAGCGCCCACCCGTCCTCCCCGAGGTCGGCCCCCTCGGCGTCGACGACCACGACGTGGGCCAGCTCGGGCAGCTCGGCGCGGCGCTCGACGGCCTTGGCCAGCTGCACGGCGTTCTCGGCGATCAGCACGCGGCTGCCGGAGTCGGCCAGGATGAAGGCCGTCTCGTCGGCGTTGGTGCTCGGGTAGACGGTGGTGGTGGCGGCGCCCGCGCAGAGCACTCCGAGGTCGGCCAGGATCCACTCGACCCGGGTGGCGGAGGCGATGGCCACCCGCTCCTCGGGACGTACGCCCAGGTCCATCAGGCCCGCGGCGACCGCGTGCACCCGGTCCGCGGCCTGCTTCCAGGTGAGCGACCTCCATGACTCGGCACCGCCGTCCGCCGACGCCACCGGGAAGCGGTACGCCTCGGCATCGGGCGTCGCCTCGACGCGCTCCAGGAACAGGCTCGCCACGGAGGGCGGCCGGTTCTCGATCAAAGTCTGCGTGTCGGTCACGACAACCTCCGGAGGCCCGCCTCTTAGCTGGGTGACTCGTGAGTAACCACCGAGTGGTGATCAGAGTAGGGAATCGGCGCCCGCTTGGTAAGGGGCCGAAGCCACCGCGATGCAACCGTGACGACCAAATACATGGCACATACACATAACGGCGGGCCCTCCCGGAATCCGGGGAGCCCGCCTTCCGGCCACCGCTCCGGCCACCCGCCGGCGGCACCGCGGGGAACGCGGCGCTCAGCCGCCGATGGGCAGACCGCCGATCATGCCCTTGGTGCCCCCGGTCTTGCCCGCACCGCCGAGCAGTTCGCCCGTCTTGCCGGTGACCGCCTTCAGACCGGTCTTGGCGACCTCGTCCTTGGCGTCCAGGATCTTCATCGGCCCGTTGCCGAGCGGGAGGGCCTCCCCGGCGAAGGCGGGGGACGCGGCGGCACCGGCGGCGCCCAGCGCGATCACGGAACCGGCGACGACGGCCGCGGCCTTCGAGTACTTCACTTCACATTCCCCTTCCACAGCGGCGCCTTTCGCCGCTGTCACGATGAGTAACGTCGTGAACTCCCGGCAGAAACCGCGCGGGCCGGGGTTTTTGCCAATCACCCGAATGCCGGACCGCTCATACGAAAGGGCGCCTGCCCGGTAATCGGACAAGCGCCCTCCCTGTGCGTCGTGCCGGGCCGTGTCGGCCGGCCCTCGGCGGCTACTTCTTCTTGGCCGCGCCCTCGTCGCTGGAGAGCACCGCGATGAAGGCCTCCTGCGGCACCTCCACGGAGCCGACCATCTTCATCCGCTTCTTGCCCTCCTTCTGCTTCTCCAGCAGCTTCCGCTTGCGGGAGATGTCACCGCCGTAGCACTTGGCGAGGACGTCCTTGCGGATGGCGCGGATGGTCTCGCGGGCGATCACCCGCGAGCCGATGGCGGCCTGGACCGGCACCTCGAAGCTCTGCCGCGGGATGAGCTCGCGCAGCTTGGCCACCAGACGCACGCCGTACGCGTAGGCGTTGTCCTTGTGCGTGATCGCGGAGAAGGCGTCGACCTTGTCGCCGTGCAGCAGGATGTCCACCTTGACCAGGCTGGAGGACTGCTCGCCGGTGGGCTCGTAGTCCAGCGACGCGTAGCCGCGGGTCTTGGACTTCAGCTGGTCGAAGAAGTCGAAGACGATCTCGGCGAGCGGCAGGGTGTAGCGGATCTCCACCCGGTCCTCGGAGAGGTAGTCCATGCCCAGCAGGGAGCCTCGCCGGGTCTGGCAGAGCTCCATGATCGCGCCGATGAACTCCGTGGGCGCCAGGATCGTGGCCCGCACCACCGGCTCGTACACCTCGGCGATCTTGCCCTCGGGGAACTCGCTGGGGTTGGTGACGACGTGCTCGGCGCCGTCCTCCATCACCACGCGGTAGACCACGTTGGGGGCGGTGGCGATCAGGTCGAGGCCGAACTCGCGCTCCAGCCGCTCGCGGATCACGTCCAGGTGCAGCAGGCCGAGGAAGCCGACGCGGAAGCCGAAGCCGAGGGCCGCGGAGGTCTCCGGCTCGTAGACCAGCGCGGCGTCGTTGAGCTGCAGCTTGTCCAGCGCGTCGCGCAGCTCCGGGTAGTCCGAGCCGTCCAGCGGGTACAGGCCGGAGAACACCATGGGCTTGGGGTCCTTGTAGCCGCCCAGTGCCTCGGTGGCGCCCTTGGTCTGCTGGGTGATCGTGTCACCCACCTTGGACTGGCGGACGTCCTTCACACCCGTGATCAGGTAGCCCACCTCGCCGACGCCGAGGCCGTCGGCCGGCAGCATCTCGGGCGAGTTGGTGCCGATCTCCAGCAGCTCGTGGGTCGCGCCGGTGGACATCATCCTGATGCGCTCGCGCTTGCTGAGCTGACCGTCGACGACCCGGACGTAGGTGACGACACCGCGGTAGGAGTCGTAGACCGAGTCGAAGATCATCGCGCGGGCGGGCGCGTCGGCGACGCCGACCGGCGCCGGGACGGTCTCCACGACGCGGTCCAGCAGCGCCTCGACGCCGAGGCCGGTCTTGGCCGAGACCTTCAGCACGTCGGAGGGGTCGCAGCCGATGAGGTTGGCCAGCTCCTCGGAGAACTTCTCGGGCTGCGCGGCCGGCAGGTCGATCTTGTTCAGCACCGGGACGATGGTGAGGTCGTTCTCCATCGCCAGGTAGAGGTTGGCCAGCGTCTGCGCCTCGATGCCCTGGGCGGCGTCGACCAGCAGGACCGTGCCCTCGCAGGCCGCGAGCGACCGGGAGACCTCGTAGGTGAAGTCCACGTGCCCCGGGGTGTCGATCATGTTCAGGATGTGGGTCTTCCCCTGACCGGCGCCCTCGGTGGGCGCCCAGGGCAGACGGACCGCCTGGGACTTGATCGTGATGCCGCGCTCGCGCTCGATGTCCATCCGGTCGAGGTATTGGGCGCGCATCTGCCGCTGATCCACCACACCGGTCAGCTGGAGCATCCGGTCGGCAAGGGTCGACTTGCCGTGGTCGATGTGCGCGATGATGCAGAAATTGCGGATCAGCGCCGGGTCGGTACGGCTCGGCTCCGGCACGTTCGAAGGGGTCGCGGGCACGCAGGGTCCTGTCTCTTGAGGCGCCTGTCGCCTCTGGTCGGATCGATACGTATGGCTCCCATAGTCCCATGGCCGGGGGCCGCGGCCATGCCGGGCGGCGCGGGACGGGCCGGGAGACCCGCCACCGGCCGCCGGTTTGGGCGGTGTGGGGGCCGACTGCTAGCCTGGGCAGTCGCGTCTCGTGCCCTCTACCCGAGGCGCGGATCCCATCAGATCAAACCTGAGAAGGCTCTTTCGTGGCGAACATCAAGTCCCAGATCAAGCGCAACAAGACCAACGAGAAGGCGCGCCTGCGCAACAAGGCCGTCAAGTCCGAGCTCAAGACCGCCATCCGTCGCACCCGTGAGGCCGTGGCCGCCGGTGACGTCGAGAAGGCGACCGAGGCCGCGCGCCTCGCCTCCAAGAAGCTCGACAAGGCCGTGAGCAAGGGCGTCATCCACAAGAACCAGGCCGCCAACAAGAAGTCGGCGCTGGCGCTCAAGGTGGCCGGCCTCCAGGGCTGAAACCTTCCCGTAGCAGTACCCGTCGGCGAGGACACAGCGGTCCCTCTCACCCGCTCCTCCACCGGCACCCTTGATCTTCCGGCCGCACGCGGCCTGCGTTCGCCACGCGGGTGCGGCCCGTCGAAGGGCCCCGTACCTCCCCGGTACGGGGCCCTTCGGCGTGAGCGGGTACCGCCGCGCGGGGTCAGCGCGCCCGCGCGGCCCGGGCGACGGCGACGACCGCCTTCTCCAGCGCGTAGGCCGGGTCCGCGCCGCCGCCCTTGACCGCGGCGTCGGCCTCGGCGACCGCGCGCAGGGCGGCGGAGACGCCGTCACCGGACCAGCCGCGCATCTGCTGGCGAACACGGTCGATCTTCCACGGCGGCATGCCCAGCTCACGGGCCAGGTCCGCGGGGCGCGCGCCGCGCGGGGCGGAGGCGAGCCTGCCGATGGCCCGGACGCCCGAGGCCAGCGCGAAGGTGATGCCGGGCAGCGGCTGGCCGACCGCGATCGCCCAGCGCAGCCGCTCCAGTGCCTCGGCGGCGCGGCCGGTCACCGCGAGGTCGGCGACCTCGAAGCCGGTGGCCTCGGCCCGGCCCGTGTAGTAACGGGCGACCACCGCCGCGTCGATCGCGCCCTCCACGTCGGCGGTGAGCTGGGCGCAGGCACTCGCCAGCTCCCGCAGGTCGCTGCCGATGGCGTCCACCAGGGCCTGGCAGGCCTCGGGGGTCGCGGACCGGCCCAGCGTGCGGAACTCCTGCCGGACGAAGGCCAGCCGGTCGGCGGGCTTGGTCATCTTCGGGCAGGCCACCTCGCGCGCGCCGGCCTTGCGGGCCGCGTCCAGCAGGCCCTTGCCCTTGGCGCCGCCCGCGTGCAGCAGGACGAGCGTGATCTCCTCCACGGGGGCGTCCAGGTAGGCCTTGACGTCCTTGACGGTGTCCGCGGACAGGTCCTGCGCGTTCCGTACGACGACGACCTTGCGCTCGGAGAAGAGCGAGGGGCTGGTGAGCTCCGCCAGGGTGCCCGGCTGGAGCGCGTCCGGCGTGAGGTCGCGCACATCGGTGTCGGCGTCGGCGGCGCGCGCCGCCTGCACGACCTCCCGTACCGCGCGGTCGAGGAGCAGGTCCTCCTGCCCCACCGCGATCGTCACGGGGGCGAGCGGGCTGTCTGTCGTACTGTTCCTGGCCATCGCGGTCCAGCATCCCATGCGGGTCCGACACAATGTCCCGGTGACCGACGTCAGACATGTGCTCGTCCTCCCCGACCGCGATGCCGCGGAGGAGGCCGCCGACGAAGCCAGCGAGCGCTTCGACCTGCCCCACCGTCCCCAACTCGTCCGCGACGCCCTCGCCGGCGAGGACGACGCCGAGGACGCCCAGTGGCTCGTCGTCATCAATGACGACGACGAGGAACTGGACCCCACCGCCCTGAACGACCTGGCGGAGGAGTTCGAGGGCTGGCTGGAGGAGGACTAGGCCGTGCCGCCGCGCGTTCCCGCCCAGCGCCGTCGCCCGCAGGAGCCGGGGGCGGAGCGCCCGGGGACGGCCGGGGCACTCCCGGCCGTCCCGTTCAACCAGCGCGTACGCCTCCTGGTCGAGGCCGTCGACCAGCCCGACGAACTCTCCCTTGCCCGGGCGCTGATGGAGGCGCGGGGCTGGGCGGTGCGCCGGGCCGACCGCGCGGACGCCCCGGCGACGGCGGGCGGCAGCCGCGTCGCGCTGGTCGTCGAGGTACGGCTGAGCGGCTCGCGCTGGCGGGCCGAGAGGGCGGCGTGCGGGGCCGTGGAACGGCTGGCGAGGACCCACCAGCTCGGGCTGTGGGTCCGGGACGCGGCCCTGCTGCTCAGGGCCGAGGACCCGCGCACCGAGTACCGGGTGGTCCGCCGCCCGGGAACGGGCACCGGCTGGCGCGCCCGGCTCGCCCGGTGGCGGGCCGCCTGCGGCGGGCGCGGCGCGCACCGGCTGCTGCGGCTGCCGGACGGGCTCACCCGGGAGGCGGTCGAGCGGGAGCTCACCGAACGTCCCCTGGGCGGCGCCGCGTTCACCGCCGAGGCCTACGAACTGCGGCCCGCGCCGCCCGAGACGGAGGCGGAGGCGGCCGCGGCGCGCCGTACCGCGTCCCGGGTACGGGTGCTGCCCGGCGTGGCCGTCGCCGCCGCAGCGGGGCTGCTGGGCTGGGCGGCCTCCGAAGCGGGGGCGGGACCGCTGTGGTGGCCCCTGGCGGCGGTGGCCCTCTTCTGCGCGCCGGGGGTGTACTTCGGCCTGCGCGACTCGTGGTTCTCACGCAACGCGGTCTGGCTCGTGCCGCTCGCCCTGCCCGTGGGGTGGTCGCTGGTGACCTGGCTCGGCCGGCTGATGCAGGCGTTGTATCTCGACAGGTTCGGCATCCCGTCCGGTTCCGTGCGCTCCGCCGGGGACCTGTGGCCGTACGCGGCGGCTGCCGAACCGCTGGGCCTCGCGCTGGGGTTCGTCCTGTTCTTCACGGCCGTCGCGGGCTGGCTGCGGCACGTCCACGTCGCCAAGGGCGACAACCGCCTCGCCCTCGTCGCCGTCATCGTGCTGCTCTCGGCGGCCTTCGGGGCCACCGCGCTCCTCGCCGGCGCCCGCGACGCGGACCGAGCCGCCCGGGACGCGGGGGCCGCCGCCCGGCGGGGGCACGCGCCGGCGGCGTACTTCGGGATGCAGGGCACCCTGATGTGCGTGGTGCCCGTCGGGGACGGGCCCGTCCCCGTGGAGAACGGCCCGGTGCCGGCCGACCACGCCGTGCTGTCCTTCGGCGCCTCCGGGGACTGGATCTGGCTGTGGGACCCGGACCGTTCGCAGGCCCTGTCCGTGCGCCGGGACGACGTGCAGCTGCTGCCCGCGGCCGCGGTCAGCGGCGGGAGTCGCCGAACAGGATGCGGTAGATGATCAGGAGGACGAGCGCGCCCCCTATGGCCGCGCCCCACGTGGGCAGGTCGTAGAAGTCCTTGGTGATGGGGTGGTCGAGGAACTTCGCCGAGATCCAGCCGCCGACCACCGCGCCCGCGATGCCGATCAGCGTCGTCCCGACGACGCCGCCCGGGTCCTTCCCGGGGAGCAGTATCTTCGCGATGACGCCCGCGATCAGGCCCAGTACGATCCAGCCGATGATGGTCATGCCGTCAACCTGCCACGGCCCTCCGTCCTTCATGCGTTCCGAGACGGAGCCATGGGCAAGCCGTGACACGGCGGTTGCACTTCTCAGCGAACTCTCGGCTCCGCCGCGGCGGCGGCCCGAGCTGCGAAAACCGGGTGACGTCCGGGGCGGGGGTTCTGCAGGATCGCCGGGTCAGCCGGTTCGCGTCAGGAGGCCCCCGTGGTGCACCGCACGATCGTCCCGACCCTGTTCCCGCCGCCCGGCTACGCGCACGCCGCGGTCGTCGAGGCCGGGCAGCGGCTCGCCTTCATGGCCGGCTCCGTGCCGCTCGACGCGCAGGGCGCCCTGGTGGGGCCCGGCGATCCGGTCGCCCAGGCACACCAGGTTCTCGTCAACCTCGCCGAGGCCCTGCGGGCCGTGGGCAGCGGCCCGGAGCACGTCGTCGCCAGCACGGTGTACGTCGTGGGCACCGACCCCGCCGAACTGACGCGGGTCTGGGAGGTCGTGCGGGCCTCCGGTCTGAGCGAGGGGCCCCACACATCGACGCTGCTCGGGGTCGGCTGTCTCGGGTACGCCGGCCAGTTGGTGGAGGTCACCGCGACGGCGGTGGTGCCCTGAGCCGCGCCGGGCGGTTCAGGCGCGGCCGGCGCGGACGCGCAGGGCTACCGCCTCGGGGCGCTCGGCACCGATGCGCCATGGCGACACTTCCGGGGAACCCACGACGACCGCGCCGGACCCGGATAGCTTCGCCCGCATGACTCGAACACTGCGCGAGCGGCACGCCGGGGCGATGGCCCGGCTCAGGGACGACGAGGACGCGTGGGTGGCGACGGCCGACGGGGAGGGGGTGCCGTGCCTGGTCCCGCTGTCGTTCTTCTGGGACGGGACGGAGGTGTGGCTCGCCACCCGGAGGACGAATCCCACCGGGCGGAACCTGGAGGCCTCGGGACGGGTGCGGCTGAGCCTGGGGCACACCAGGGACGTGGTGCTCGTCGACGGCACCGCACGGGTCGTGGAGTTCGCCGGGCTGCCGGACGGCGTCGGCGACGCCTTCGCGGCGAAGGCCGCGTGGGACCCCCGTACTGACGGACCTTCGTACGCGTTCTACGCGATCCGGCCGCAATGGGTGCAGGCGTGGGGGACGGTGGCCGAGATGCGGGACCGGGACCTGATGAAGGAAGGGGTGTGGCTATTCTGATCTCAGAGCACTGATATGCACAGCGCGAATCCTTAAGTTGCCGGTTTTACGTCGGACATGAGCCAGTTGATCTTCGGATTTCGTTGTCCGAAGACTCTTGACGGGGGCTTGACGGGCGCGGTTTCATCCTCGGAAGCGGAAATGAACATTCCGTTTCGTGTTTCCCTGGACCGGAGGCGGTAGCCCCCTCAAGCCCGACCCGATCGGATGCGCGCATGACCGACACGCTCCACCCGCCGACGGCCCCGCACTCGCCGCTCGCCCCGCCCATCGAGGCACCGAAGTCGCTCAAGAGGTCGATCGGCGTGGTCGGCGGAACGCTTCTGACCCTGTCGTGCCTGACCCCGGCCTCCTCGCTGTTCGTCATCGTGCCCCCGCTCTTCGCCGACCTGGGGACCGGGACCGCGCTGACGATCGTGGTCGCGGCGGTCCTCTGCATCGCGGTGGCCTTCTGCTATTCGGAACTCGGCACGCTGATACCGAGCGCGGGCGGCGAGTACGCGATGGTCGGCACCCTGATCGGGCGGCTGGCCGGATGGATCGTGTTCGTGCTGTCCCTGATCGTCGTGATGATCGTGCCGCCGATCATCGCGCTCGGCACCGGCGAGTACCTGGCGCCGATCATGCAGATCGACCCGAAGATCGCGGGCGCCGCCGTCATGCTGCTCGCCACCGTCATGGGTCTGCTGGACCTGCGCGCCAACGCCTGGATCACGGGCATCTTCCTGGTGCTGGAGGTCGTCGCCGCGGGGGTCGTGGCCTTCCTCGGCTTCTCCCACACCTCCCGGTCGGCCTCGGTGCTGATCCACCCGGTGACCGAGGCCGGCCACGGGGTGAGCTCGGCCGTCACGGCGGGGACGATCATCGCCGGGCTGGCGATCGCGCTCTTCGTGCTGCAGGGCTTCAGCACGGCCGTGTACCTGTCCGAGGAGATGGAGAACCCGCGGCGCACGGTCTCCCGGACGGTGCTGTGGACGCTCGGGATCGGCGCCCTGGTGGTGATCGTGCCGACGATCGCGATCACGCTGGGCGCGCCCGACATGAACTCCCTGATGGCCGGCGACCTCTCCGCGCTCGTACAGGGCTGGAGCAACTCGGCGGTCGGCACCTTCATCAGCCTCTGCATCGCGCTGGCCATCATCAACGCGGGCATCGTGATGGTGATCCAGAACTCCCGGGTGCTCTACGCCTCCGCACGGGACCGGGCCTGGCCGGCGCCGGTCAACAGGGCCTTCGGCACGCTGAGCAAGCGGTTCGGCGCCCCGTGGATCGCGACGCTCGCGGTGGGTGTGCCCGGTGCGGTGCTGTGCTTCGTCCCGGTGGAGACGCTGAGCGGTGTCACCGGCGTCGCGGTCGCCGCGATGTACATCGTCGTCGCCCTCGCGGCCCTCGGCTCGCGCCGCGGCGGGCACGGGGAGCGCGCGGCCTGGCGCATGCCGCTGTGGCCCGCGGTGCCGCTGCTGCTGGTCGTCGTGCTGGCGTACGTGCTGACCCAGCAGACCGCGAAGGACCTGGTGATCACCGGTGTGATCGTCGCCGCCTCGCTCGCCTACTGGCTCTTCTACCTCCGGCCGCGGCAGAGCACCCGCTGGGTGATCTCCGTGCCCGAGGAGGAGATGGGCCTCCAGGGCGTCTGAGCCGCCACCCGTCCCCGGCACCCGTGGGGCCCGTACCGGTCGTGCACCGGTACGGGCCCTTCGCCGTCCCCTGACCGCCCGCTCCGCCTCGGGCGGGGCACCGGCCGCGGCGGCCCGCAGGTCCTGCCGGTCGCCCAGGACGGCGACGGGACCGTCCCGGTCGGTGCGCAGGACGGTGGTGCCCTGGGCGCGCAGCGCGGCGAGGGTGCGGGGCGACGGGTGGCCGTACGGGTTGCCCGCACCGCAGCTCACAAGCGCCAGACGGGGCCGGAGCCGGGCCAGGAGCGCCGGGTCCTGGTACGCGGAGCCGTGGTGGGCGACCTTCAGGACATCGACGCGCGGCAGGTCCGGGACGGCGGTCAGCAGCGCGCGCTGGGCTTCGGGCTCCAGGTCCCCGAGGAGGAGCAGGGTGAGCCCGGCCGTGCGGACCAGCAGGGTGACGCTGGCGTCGTTGGGGTTGGCGTCCTCCGGGGTCGCGCCGCCGGCGCCCGCGAGGAGGGAGGGTGCGGCGGGCCACAGCACGCGCCAGTCCAGGGGGCCCAGGCGGCGGCGCTCCCCGGGCGCGGCGCGCAGTACGGGGACGCGGGCGGCGGCCGCCTGCCGGCGTACGAAGGCGGCCTGGTCGGCGGGTTCGTCGAGGGTCGTGGTCTCGATGGCGCCCACGGAGCGGCCGCGCAGGACCCCGGGGAGTCCTGCGACATGGTCGGCGTGGAAGTGGGTGAGGACGAGCAGCGGGACCGCGGTGACCCCGAGGGAGCGCAGGCACCGGTCGACGAGCCGCGGCTCCGGACCGGTATCCACCACGACGGCCGCGCCGTCGCCCGCGGAGAGCACCAGCGCGTCGCCCTGGCCGACGTCACAGGCCACCAGCCGCCAGGCAAGTGGCGGCCAGCCCGTCACCGAGCGGGGCAGCGGCACCGGACGAACGACCGCCAGGACGAGCAGCAGCGCGGCGGCGGCACACAGCCAGGGACGGCGCAAAAGGTGACGTCCGGCCGCGACCACCACCACGGTGACGGCGGCCAGCGCCAGGGCGCCCGCCCAGGTGCCGGGCCAGTCGAGCGTCGCCCCTGGCAGGGCGGCACCGCGCCGGGCCACCGCGGCGATCCAGCCGGCCGGCCAGGCCGCCACCCAGGCGAGGGCCTTGGCGGCGGGCATGGCGAACGGCGCCGCGGCCAGGGCGGCGAAACCGAGGACGGTGGCGGGGCCCACCGCGAGTTCCGCCAGCAGGTTGCAGGGGACGGCGACCAGGCTGACGTGGGCGGCCAGCACCGCCACCACGGGGGCGCAGACCGCCTGCGCGGCGGCCGCCGCGGCCAGGACCTCCGCGAGCCGCGGCGGCACCCGCCGGTGGCGCAGGGCGGCGCTCCAGCGCGGGGCGAGGACGAGCAGCGCACCGGTGGCCAGCACGGACAGCGCGAAGCCGTACGAGCGGGCGAGCCAAGGGTCGTGGAGGAGCAGCAGGAGGGCGGCCCCGCACAGCGCGGGCAGGAGGCTGCGGCGGCGGCCCGTGCCGATGGCCAGCAGGGTGATCAGACCGCAGGCGGCCGCGCGCAGCACGCTCGGGTCCGGCCGGCACACGACGACGAAGGCCACGGTGAGCGCTCCCCCGAGCACGGCCGTCACGCGGAGCGGGAGGGCCAGCCGGGGTGCCAGGCCGCCGCGTTCGGCGCGCAGGGCGAGACCGGGCGGACCGATCAGCAGGATCAGCACCAGGGAGAGGTTGGAACCGCTGACCGCGGTCAGATGCGTCAGATCGGTGGCCTCGAAGGCGTCGTGCAGCTCCACCGGGACACGGGACGTGTCGCCGACGACCAGCCCGGGAAGTAGGGCCCGGGCGTCGGGCGGCAGCCCCTCGGTGGCCTCGCGCAGCCCCGCGCGGAGTGCGCCGGCCACCCGTTGCGCACGGCCCGGCGGTTCGGTGACACGGGGCGGGCCGCGGACCGACAGCACCGCGGCGATCCGGTCGCCCGGGCCCGCCGCCGGGGCGAGCCGGGCATCCGCGTCGACCCGCGTCCCCGGCAGCAACGTCAGCCACGCGCGGGCCGGTTGCCGGGCGATCAGCAGGACCGGTGTGCGGACGGCGGTCGTCGTGCCCTTCGCCGCCACGCGTACCGCCTCGGCCTCCACCAGCACCGCCTCCGGGGCCCGGACGGCCCCGCTCACCTGCGGGCGGACCAGCCGGGGATCCGCGGTCAGCCGCAACGCGACCCTCGCGTGGGCGTGTTCGGCCGCCAGGGCGGGCACCGGGCCGCGGTGCAGGTCAGCGGCGTGCAGACCCGCAACCGCCGCGGACGCCGCCGCGCAGAGCGCCACCGTGACCGCCGTCGCCCACCGGCGTACGAGCGCCGCCGACGCCGCCAGGACGACCACCGCGCACGCCCACGCCACGGCTCGGCCAGGCGCGGCGAGGGCGACGCCCGCGGCGAGCCATGCCGCGAGGGCGGGCGCCACCAGACGCAGATCGGGCGGGCCCTCCTGGCGCGGATTCGACGCGCCCCGGGGTGAGGCGGCCGCCGCGTGCACCGCCGGGCGGGACACGGGCGCGCTCACGGGACGACCAGTGGCTTGAGATCGGAGAACCGGCGGTCACCGATGCCGTTGACGTCGCGCAGTTGCTCGACGGAGGTGAAACCGCCGTGCTGCCCGCGGTAGTCGATGATGTGCCGGGCGAGCACGGGCCCCACTCCGGGCAGGGCGTCCAACTGCTCGGCGGTGGCGGCGTTGAGGCTGACCGGACCGCTCGCGACGGCGGTCCCCGGGACCCCGGCGCCGGGCGGCGGGGCGGGGCGGCCGACGACGATCTGCTCGCCGTCGGCGAGCAGTCGGGCCAGGTTCAGGGCACTGGTGTCCGTGCCGGGCAGCGCTCCCCCGGCGGCGGCCACGGCGTCCGCCACGCGGGATCCCGCGGGCAGCCGGCGCAACCCCGGCTTCCTGACCTTGCCCGCGACGTCCACGACCAGCACCGGTTTCGCCCCCGGCGCGGGGCCCGGCGCCCGCGGCCCGGCCGCGGCGGATGCCCGGGCGGCGGCCGGCGCCTCGGCAGCGGCAGGCAGCGCCGCGGCGACCGGGGGCACCGCGACGGTGTGCGGCCGGCCGGTCAGGAAGTGGTGCACCGCGAAGGCCAGGGCGACGAGGAGCACGACGACGAGAGCGGCCGCGGTCTTCGCCTCGATGCCGCACCGGACGGAGAACCACGTGGGGAGGCGCTCGGTGAGGGCGAGACGCCAGCCGCCCCCGACGCTGCGCCCCGGCGGATCCGGCGCGGCCGGCCGCTCGCCGCGTTCCCGTGGCCCCGGCCGTTCCCGTGGCCCCGGCCGTTCCCGTGGCCCCGGCCGCCCGGACGGCTCCCGTCGCTCCGGCGGCTCCAGTCGCTCCGGCGGCTCCGGCACACCGCCTCGCGCGGGACGCGTCGGCGGACGTTCGAAGAGCGCGGCGGCCCGTTCCCGGACCGCGGCCGACCGCGCCGGTGCGGTTGCGGCCGTGGTCACGGTTGCGGACGGATACCTGCGATGGCGAGGAGTTGCGGTGGTCGATCCCATGTCAGGGACGGTAGGCGGACCGCCGCCAACAAGATGATCTTGCTCAACTCCTGTGGACAATCCCCAGGTTGTGGATAACCCCGTCACCCGAAAGACGTCACAGCGGGGAGACGACCGCCCCCAGCAGCCCGGGCCCGGTGTGGGCGCCGATCACCGCGCCGACCTCGCTGAGGATGAGGGTGTTGAGCCCGGGGACCCGGGCCCGCAGCCGCTCCGCCAGGGCGGAGGCGCGGTCCGCGGCGGCCAAGTGGTGGACGGCGATGTCCACCTGCCGCGTGCCCGCCCGCTCGACGACGATCTCCTCCAGCCGCGCCAGCGCCTTGGAGGCCGTACGGACCTTCTCCAGCAGCTGGATGCGGCCCTCGTCCAGTTGCAGCAGCGGCTTCACGGCGAGCGCCGACCCGAGCAGCGCCTGCGCCGCGCCGATGCGGCCGCCCCGGCGCAGGTAGTCCAGGGTGTCCACGTAGAAGTACGCCGACGTGTCCGAGGCCCGCTTCTCCGCGGCCGCCACGATCTCGTCCGCGGAACCCCCCGCCTCCGCCGCCTCGGCGGCGCTCAGCACCGGGAACCCGAGAGCCATCGCGACCATGGCGGTGTCCACCACGCGCACCGGCACCGGCGCGTCCGCCCCCGCGAGCAGCGCGGCGTCGTAGGTGCCGGAGAACTCGGCCGACAGGTGCAGGGAGACGATCTCGGTCGCGCCCGACCCTGCCACCGCGCGGTAGGCGGCGGCGAATTCCTCCGGGCTCGGCCGCGAGGTGGTGACGGGCTTGCGCCGCTGAAGGGCGCGGGCGACCGCGGGCGCCGACACCTCGGTGCCCTCCTCCAGCGCTTCGTCGCCGATCACCACCGCCAGGGGCACCACGGTGATCCGGTGCCGGGTCAGGGCCTCCTGCGGCAGGTAGGCCGTGGAATCGGTGACGATAGCGACATGGGACGACATGTGCGGGAGGTTACCCGCGCCGAAGGCCGGGCGACAGTACGGCTCCGCCGAGGTGAACCCGGGTGAACGTCCCCACGACCCGCCCCGGCCGTGCCCGGCCCGTCACAGCGCCTTGGGCGGCTGCCCGGCGCCGGGCTCGGAGGTCCGCTCGCGCCGCGTCCCCGGCTGAATGTGCGGTTCCGGTGCGGGTCCCGGCTCCGGTTCCGGGAGCGCCGCGGGCGCCCAGTGCCGCAACGCCCCGGCCTCCAGGTCGATGTCGCGGCCCAGCGCCGCCAGGTCGTCGTCGGCGAAGCGGCGGGCGCGGTCCTGGGCGGCCCAGCGCAGCGAGTCCGCGGAGTGGGTGATGCGCCGGGTGCGCTCCTCCAGCTCACCGATCCGGGCGGCGATACGGGCCCGGTCGGGCTCGCGCTCCAGCAGCCTCAGCTCCGCGTCGAGCTCCTGCGCGTGGGAGCGCAACCGGCCGAGCAGGGCGACGGCCTCGCTCAGCGACGGGTCGACGGCGGCCTGTCCCTCCAGCGCCTCGCCCGTGCTCGTGACGGACGTACGCAGCGCCAGGCGCAGCTCGGCGAGCTTCCCGGCGGGCCCGGGCCGGCTGTAGCGGCGGGCCTTCAGGCCGGTCTCCTCGACCACCCGGCGGGCCTCGATGCCGGTGCGCTCCACCCCGCGCTTGACCGCCCGTGCGGTCTTGACCGCGGCGACGACGCCCAGCGCCATGAAAGAGGCGAAGAGCAGCAGGATCACGGCGACGGCGACATCCACGGCGGCTCCTCTGCCCGGTCGGCCCGGTCCGTCCGACCGGCCCGCTCTGCTCGACCTGCTGCTTGCTCGTCCACCGTAAACGGACGGGGGCGGGCCAGGGTTCCGGGAGAACCCTTACCCGCCCCTTACACCGACTTGCGCCGGTTGGGCGATCGGACGGCCGTCAGGCCCACCAGGGCCGTGACGCCCTCACGCCCTCACGCCGGAACGATGTTCACCAGCTTCGGCGCCCGCACGATCACCTTGCGGACCCCCGCGCCGTCCAGCGCGGCGACGACCGCCGGGTCGGCCAGGGCCTGGGCCTCCAGGTCGGCGTCGGAGATCGTCGGCGGCACCTCCAGACGGGCCTTGATCTTGCCCTTGATCTGGACGACGCAGGTGACGGACTCGTCCACCACGTACGCCGGGTCGGCCACCGGCAGGTCCTCGTGCGCCAGGGACCCGTCGTGCCCCAGCCGCCGCCACAGCTCCTCGGCGATGTGCGGGGCCAGCGGCGCGATCAGCAGCACCAGGGGCTCGGCCACCGAGCGCGGCACCGGGCCGCCCGCCTTGGTCAGGTGGTTGTTCAGCTCGGTGATCTTGGCGATGGCGGTGTTGAAGCGCAGGCCCTCCAGGTCCTGGCGGACGCCGTCGATCGCCTTGTGCAGGGCGCGCAGGGTGTCCTCGTCCGCCTCGGCGCCGGTCACCGTGACCTCGCCGGTCGTCTCGTCCACGACGTTGCGCCACAGCCGCTGCAGCAGCCGGTACTGACCGACGACGGCGCGGGTGTCCCACGGACGGGAGACGTCCAGCGGGCCCATCGCCATCTCGTACAGGCGCAGGGTGTCCGCGCCGTACTCGGCGGCGATCTCGTCCGGGGTGACGGCGTTCTTCAGGGACTTGCCCATCTTGCCCAGCTCGCGCTTGACCTGCTCGCCGCCGTACCAGTAGCCGCCGTCCCTCTCCTCGACCTCGGCCGCCGGGACGGGGAAGCCGCGGCTGTCGCGGTAGACGTACGCCTGGATCATGCCCTGGTTGAACAGCTTGTGGAACGGCTCGGCGGACGAGACGTGCCCCAGGTCGAACAGCACCTTGGACCAGAAGCGCGCGTACAGCAGGTGCAGCACCGCGTGCTCGGCACCGCCGACGTACAGGTCGACGCCGCCGTGCGGCTGCCCCTCGCGGGGGCCCATCCAGTACCGCTCGATCTCGGGGTCGACCAGCTCCCGGTCGTTGTGCGGGTCCAGGTAGCGCAGCTCGTACCAGCAGGAACCGGCCCAGTTGGGCATGGTGTTGGTCTCGCGGCGGTACGGGCGCACGCCCCGGCCGTCACCCAGGTCCAGCTCGACGTGGACCCACTCGGCGTTGCGGGACAGCGGGGTCTCGGGCTCGGTGTCCGCGTCGTCCGGGTCGAAGGTGCGCGGGGAGTAGTCCTCGACCTCGGGCAGCTCCAGCGGCAGCATCGACTCGGGCAGCGGGTGGGCCACGCCGTCCTCGTCGTAGACGATCGGGAAGGGCTCGCCCCAGTACCGCTGACGGCTGAACAGCCAGTCGCGCAGGCGGTAGTTGATGGTGCCCTCGCCGATGCCGCGCTGCTCCAGGTACGCGATGACCTTGCGCTTGGCGTCGGCGACCTCCAGGCCGTTCAGGTCGATCTCGTCGTTGGCGGAGTTGATCGCCGGGCCCTGGCCGGTGTACGCCTCGCCCTCCCAGCCCTCGGGCGGCCGGACGGTGCGGATGATGGGCAGGTCGAAGACGGTGGCGAACTCCCAGTCGCGCTCGTCCTGGCCGGGGACGGCCATGATGGCGCCGGTGCCGTAGCCCATCAGGACGTAGTCGGCGACGAAGACCGGGATGCGGGCGCCGGTCAGCGGGTTCACGGCGAACGCGCCGCTGAAGACGCCGGTCTTGTTCTTGCCCTCGGTCTGCCGCTCGACGTCCGACTTGGCCTGGGCCTGCTTGCGGTACTCCGCGACGGCCTGGGCCGGGGTGGCCGCGCCGCCGGTCCAGGCGTCCTTGGTGCCCTCCGGCCAGGCGGCCGGCACCACGGTGTCGACCAGCGGGTGCTCCGGGGCCAGCACCATGTAGGTGGCGCCGAACAGGGTGTCCGGGCGCGTGGTGAAGACGGTGACCGGGGTGGCTGCCCGGTCATCGTGGACGTCGACCGCGAAGTCGACCTTGGCGCCCTCGGAGCGGCCGATCCAGTTGCGCTGCTGCAGCTTGATCGCCTCTGGCCAGTCCAGCGCGTCCAGGTCGGACAGCAGGCGGTCCGAGTAGGCGGTGATGCGCATCATCCACTGGCGCAGCTTGGCCTTGAAGACGGGGAAGTTCCCGCGCTCGGAGCGGCCGTCGGCGGTGACCTCCTCGTTGGCCAGCACGGTGCCCAGGCCGGGGCACCAGTTGACCGGGGACTCCGAGGCGTACGCCAGGCGGTACCCGCCCAGCACGACGTCGCGCTCGGCGGGGGTCAGCTCGGCCCAGGGGCGCCCTCCACCGGGCGTGGGCCGCTCACCCTTCTCGAACTGCTCGACCAGCTCCGCGATCGGGCGGGCGCGGCCGGCCTGCTCGTCGTACCAGGAGTTGAAGATCTGCAGGAAGATCCACTGGGTCCACTTGTAGTAGTCCGGGTCGATCGTGGCGAACGACCGGCGCTTGTCGTGGCCCAGACCCAGCCGGCGCAGCTGCGACCGCATGTTGTTCATGGCGGCCTCGGTGGTGACCCGGGGGTGCTCGCCGGTCGCCACGGCATGCTGCTCGGCGGGCAGGCCGAAGGCGTCGAAGCCCAGGGTGTGCAGCACGTTGTGGCCGGTCATCCGCTGGAAGCGGGCGAAGACGTCGGTGGCGATGTAGCCCAGGGGGTGACCGACGTGCAGTCCCGTGCCCGAGGGGTACGGGAACATGTCCATGATGAACTTCTTCGGCTTGGCCAGCTCGCCGTCCCCGGCCAGGTCACCGGTGGGGTTCGGGGCGGCGAAGGTCTGGTTCTGCTCCCAGAAGTCCTGCCAGCGGCTCTCGATGTCGGCGGCCAGGGCGGCCGTGTAGCGGTGGGGCGCAGCCGCCTCCGCGGCGGGGGTGGTCTCGCTCATCGTCCTTCGTACTCCATCGCTGTCATGACGGCCTGCGGCCCGGCCGCCGTACGGACATCTGCCTGCGGAACCGCGGAACTGCGGAAACGAAAAAGCCCCTCGCACAGGAGGGGCGCCGCGCTGACATCGAACCTGGTCAGCGCGGCTTGCTAAGCAGAAGGCGTACGGCACGCATGCGGTCAGGGTACCCCAGAGCGGGAAGGGCCCGCACCGAGGTTCCCCCCGGTGCGGGCCCTTACCTGCCGTTTCCGGCCGTGCTCAGCGGTGGTGCGGCCGGTACGAGTCGAGGTAGCCGCGCGCCGGGGTGCCGACGCCGGTCACGTCGTCGTAGCCGACGACCGCGGACAGCGAGCTGTCCTTGCCGAGGCTGCGGAGCGAGGTGATCGTGCCGTCCGCCGCGTCGAAGCCGTTGGCGTAGTCCACGCGGACCACCGCGAGGTCCTTGCCGCGGCCCAGCGGGTGGTCGGTGACGTCGTGGTACGCGCCGGTGCCGTAGCGGTCGTAGATCAGCGGGTTGGCGAAGCCGATCGGCACGCCGTGCCGGGCCTGCTGCGCCAGCGCCTGGACGCCCGCGATGACCGGCGCGGCGAGCGAGGTGCCGCCGATCCGGTACTCGCTGTACTGGAAGGACCCGTCGGGGAACGCCTGGGTCTGGCCGACCAGGAAGCCGGTGTTCGGGTCGGCGACGGCCGAGATGTCGGGCTCGACGCGCTGCCTGACCTTGCCGCCGTTCGCCAGGGCGAGCGAGTCGGGGACGACGCCGCGCTGGTAGAAGGGCTGCCCGTAGAGCTTGCTGGTGCCGCCGCCCGCGCCGGAGGTGAAGCCGCCGGGGAAGGCCGTCCAGCTCGAGCCGTCGGCCGCGAGCGTGGTCTTCAGGGTGCCCCAGCCGGTCTCCCACTGGTACTTGTCGCCCTTGCCGACGGCGAGCGAGGTGCCGCCGACGGAGGTGACCCAGGGGGAGTTCGCCGGGGTGTCGACCTGCTTCGCGCCGGTCCCCAGGGGATTGGCGACGTTGTCGCCCGCGTCGCCGGAGGAGAAGTAGAAGCCGATGCCCTCGACCGCGCCGATCTGGAAGATCTGGTCGTAGGCGGCGGCGATGTCCGGGGTCTCGTTGGACTCGAGGTCGCCCCACGAGTTGGAGACGATGTCGGCGAGCCGGTGGTCGACGATCTTGCCGAGCGCGTCGAGCAGGTCGTCGTCGGTGCAGGAGGAGGCGCCGACGTAGGTGATGTCGGCGGCCGGGGCGACCGCGTGCACCGCCTCGACGTCCAGGGTCTCCTCGCCGTACCAGCCGGAGGCGTCGCACTCGTCGGGGCTCGTGTAGCGGTAGTCGGCCGGCAGCACCTGCGAGAGCTGGCCGCGCTTGTACGGGGCGTCGCCGTTGCGGGCCGCGTACTTCTTGGCGTCGGCGACGATCGTCGGGGAGGCGAACGCGTCGGTGATGGCGACGGTGACGCCCTTGCCGTTGTACGAGCCGGCACCGTAGGCGGCGCGCAACTGCTTGCCCGTGTAGCCCTTGACGGCGTACGGGGCGTGCGTGCCGTAGGCGACCGGCAGCTTCTTGTTCGTGTTCGACCCGTAGTAGGTGGAGAAGGGGCCGGCGTTCTTGAAGACGGCGCCGGGCGCCGGCAGCGTGTCCTGGTGGCGCGCGCGCCGCGGGGAGTTGTCCAGGCCGGTGACCGTGAGCACCGCGCCGCCCAGGGAGGCGGGGACGGAGGCGGTCCCGGTCGGGGCGTGGTAGGTCCTGGCGCCCTTCGCGTAGTTGTGGAGCTGGGTGCCGAACGCCTTCTCCGCGTCGGCGACGTCACCGGTGACCGTCAGGTAGTGGTCGTTGGCACCGGTGACCTCGAGCCCGGAGGACTCCAGCCACTGCCGGGTCTGGGCGACCTGCTGCGCCGTGGCGCCGAAGCGGGCCTTGGCCTGCTTCGCCGAGAGGAACTTGCCGTACGAGACCGAACCGGGGTCGGACACGGCCTTGGCGTACGCCGCCAGGCCCTGGGCGTCGCGGCCGGCGAGGTACACCCGGAGGGTGACCTTGGCCGAGTCCGCCGTGGCGCCCTTGTCGGCCTGGGCGGTGGCCCAGGCGGGCTTGCTGCCGGCGAGGCCGTGCCGTCCGTGCGGAGCGTCGGCCTGGGCGCTGGGTATGCCCATCGCCAGCGCACCGGCGACCAGCGGCAGTGTCGCTGCCAGGGCCAGGCCGGCCCGCCTTCTCGAGCGGGTGGAGCTCATGTAACCCCCTGCTGTGTGAAGTTCTCGCGGAGTGGGGCGCGCCGGAACCGGCAGCGCGCGTGAACCGCCACGCCACTCTCGCTGTGAACAGCTCATGTATGGGGCATGTGTTCGCCAAGAAGGACTCAAGGAAGCGCCACGGAAGGGCAATTGGGCGGGCAAACCGATCCGGAATGCGGACATAAGGTGCCGGGGATCGGACGCTCCGGGTGAAGGACCGATCATCCTTGCCGAACGGAGCCCGAACAAACCAACGTTAGCAGTTCGTAATGATCCTCATCCCGGGTTGTCGAAAGACGATCGTTCTGGCCACCCGTACGGGTTAGCGTCTGCCGCATGCGCACCAACCGACAGTCCCCGGACAGTCGCCGGACCCCCCCGATACCGGCGAGCGACATCCTGTCCGGGGCCCTTCGCGCCGCACGGTCGCCCCGCGCCTGGGCGATCGCCGGCACCGCCGCCGCCCTGCTCGTCCTCGCCGTCACCGCGGGTCCGTACCTGCGCGCGTTCCTGGACTTCGGCGCCGGCGTCCTCACCCTCGTCTCCCTGAGCTGCACCGTCATCTGGGGCCTGGTGTCGACCGACACCTTCTTCCTCGGGCCCCGCGAACGCCTGCTCACCCAGGGCATCCACCGCGGCCTGGGCGTCGCCGCGATCGGGTTCCTGATCCTGCACGTGACGACGAAGGTCGTCGAGGTACGGGTCACCACCGCCGGCGCCTTCCTCCCCCTCGGCGTGACCGGCCGGGACGGGCTCATCGCCCTCGGCGTGCTCGCCGCCTACCTGATGATCCTCGCCGCGGCCACGGGCGCCATGCGCAGCGTCTTCGCCGCCAACCGGCACCCGGTGCGGTGGCGCATCCTGCACAGCACCGCGTACGCGTCCTGGTGCATGGCGCTGATCCACGGTCTGCAGTCCGGCCGTTCCGCCAAGACGTGGATCGTCGTGGCCTACGGGATCTGCCTGGTGGGTGTCGCCATCGGCCTGATCTACCGGCTCCGCAGGACCCGCGGCGAGGCGCTCTTCCCCGAGACCCGGGCGCGCTCCGCCTCCTTCCGCAAGCTCGGCGGCGAACGGGCCGCGTCCCGGGGCGGTTCGGGCGGCCGCCGGCGTGCCGCGCCGCGCGAGGAGACCGGGCCCAGCCTGGCGAGCGCCTACAGCCAACCGCTGCCGCCGCTGCCCAACTTCCCCACCGCCCAGCAGTACACGGCTGTCCCTCCCCCGGCCCCGGACCGTACCCTCGGCATGGATCCCGCGGCCGCCACGATGCAGATGCCGCAGGTACCCGCCGACCCCCAGGCGACGTACCCGCAGCAACCGCAGGTGCCGTACCAGCAGCAACCCCAGCAGACCGGCTGGGACGGCACCCCCGCGTGGGGCACGCCGATGCCGGGCGGCGCACAGGACGCGGACCCGCTCGGGGCCGACCGGCTCCAGCCGATCGCCTGGCAGCAGTCCACGCCCGGACCCTATGAAGGACAACGATGAGCGTTCCCGCCATACCGGACCGGTCACCCGCCCCTCGATCGGGGGCGGGTGATGTGCTGCCCGACGTGCGCACGGTCGGGCTGCCCCGGATCACCGCGGGTTTCGACGAGGTGGAACGCCTGGACCGGGTGACGCACCTGAACGTGCACGGTTCCATGCCGAGCATGACCGAGGGCGAACTGCTGGACCTCGCGGAGCTGATGGGATTGCGCGGGCGGGGCGGCGCGGGCTTCCCCTTCTACAAGAAGCTCAAGGCCGTCGGTGAGGCCGCGCGCCGCCGCGGCACCCCGACAGCGGTGATGGTCAACGGCTGCGAGGGCGAGCCGGCCTGCCGCAAGGACGCGGTCATCCTGCGCCGCGCCCCGCACCTGATGCTGGACGGCGCCCTGCTGTGCGCCGAGATCCTCGGTGCCCGCGAACTGGTCATCAGCGTCACCCGCGACACCAACGAGCAGTCCGTGCGCGACGCCCTGGCCGAGCGCGGCCTCGGCAGCAAGCGCGGCCGTCAGTTGAGGGCCCGGATCGTGCGCATGCCGGAGCGCTTCGTGTCGGGCGAGTCCTCCGGCATCATCTCGGCGGCCAACGGCGGCCTCCCCCTGCCGCCCGGCAAGAAGGTGAGCGCGAGCGAGTCCGGCCTCGGCGGGATGCCGACGCTCTTCTCGAACACCGAGACCTACACCCAACTGGCCATCGGCGCCCGCATGGGAGCGATCCGCTTCGGCTCCGCGGGTGCCCCCGGCGAGCCCGGCACCGCGATGCTGACCGTCTCCGGCTCGGTGCCCCGGCAGACGGTCGTGGAGACCCCGACGGGCGTGCCGATGTCGTACATCCTGCAGATGTGCGGCGGGAACCCCGGTCAGGGCGTGCTGGTCGGCGGCTACCACGGCAACTGGATCGACCCGAACGTCGCCTCGATGGTGACCATCGCCCGCGAGAGCCTGGAGGCCCACAAGGCCACCCTGGGCGCGGGCGCCCTGCTCCCGCTGGACCCCGGCCTGTGCCCGCTGGGCGAGTCGCTGCGGGTCGCGCAGTGGCTGGCCGCGGAGACGGCCGGGCAGTGCGGACCGTGCCGCCTGGGGCTCCCCCGCATGGCCGGGCTGCTGCAGGACGTGCTCAACGGCGGCGGCCAGGCCGCGCTGGAGCAACTGCGGCAGACCGCGGTCGCGGTGAAGGGACGCGGGGTGTGCAAGCACCCCGACGGCTCGATGCGCTTCGTGATGTCCACCATCAACGCCTTCACCGACGACCTGGCCGCCCATGTCCTCGGCGGCGGCTGCGGCCGCCCCACGGTGGGCGTGCTTCCGCTGCTGAGGTCCGACCCGCCCGTGCTGCGCGGCGGTGCCGCGGGTGCCGCGGCCGCGGCACCCAGCAACAAGCGGCTGAACGTCGACTGGACGCTGTGCAAGGGCCACGGCCTGTGCGCCGGCGTGCTGCCGGAGATCGTGCGGCTGGACCGCGACGGCTACCCCGACATCGCCGGCACGCCCGTCCCGCCGCACCTTGACGCGGCCGCGCAGCGCGCGGTGGCCCGCTGCCCCGCGCTGGCGCTGCGCATGGAGGAGGGCGGCCGCCGCTGACCGCGCTCGTACGAGGGGCCCGGCGCCATCACGGTGCCGGGCCCCTCGTACGTCCGTGCCGGCCGCCGTGCCGGCACTCCGCGATCACTCCGCGATCACTCCGCGCGGTCGCCGGTCATGCGCCGCAGCCACTGCCGGGCCAGCCGGCGCTCCTCGTCGCTGAACCCGGCCTCGAGCTTCCGTTCGCGCTCGCGCACCACGGGCCGGGCCTCCTCGAGGCGTTCACGCCCGGCGTCAGTCAGGAAGACCTGCTGACTGCGGCCGTCCGTGGGGTGCCGCCGGCGCTCGACCAGACCCTGGTCCGCGAGCCCCGCGAGCAGTTCGTTGGCCGACTGGCGTGTGCTGGCGACGGCGCGGGCCAGGTCGGCGATGGTGATGCCCGGCTGGTCCGCCAGCACGAGCAGGGACGCGTACTGGGCGACGGACAGCCCGAGCCCCGACAACGCGCCGTCCATGGCCCCGCGCATGTTCAGCCACGCCTGCCGGACCAGGAAGCTCAGGCAGAGCTCATCGATGTCGGCGTCCACCAAGGTCTCCCCTCGCATTGACAGGAACCTTACGTTCTTGGCACGCTGAGAACGTAAGGACCCTGTCCATCTTACCCGAGACGGCCGGTCCGCAGCAGTTCCGTCGTACCCGCTCACCGGAGGTGTGCCGCACTATGTCCGATCGCTTAACGAGTGGGCAGGGAGGGCCCGAGGTCAATCCGGGCCTGGTGCTGCTCCTCTGCTCGGGTGCGACCTTCATGGCGTTCCTCGACCTGTCCGTCGTGAACATCGCGTTCCCCAAGATCATCGAGAAGTTCCCGGACACCGGGATGGCCACGCTGACCTGGGTGGTCAGCGGTTACGCGGTGATGTTCGCCGCCGTACTGACGCCGGCCGGACGGCTGGCCGACACCGTCGGGCGCACCAAGGTCTTCCTCTGGTCGCTGACCGGCTTCACGCTCGCCTCGCTGGCCTGCGGCGCGGCCACCGGCCCGGAGTGGCTGATCGTGGCGCGCTTCGCACAGGGCGCGCTCGCGGCGGGGATGATCCCCTCGGCGCTCAGCCTGATCATGTCCTCGACCCCGCTGGAGAAGCTGATCAAGGCGATCGGCACCTGGTCGGCGGTGGCGGGCTTCTCCGCGGTCGTCGGCCCGGCCATCGGCGGCGTGCTCGTGGAGCAGCTCAGCTGGCGCGCGGTCTTCTACATCAACGTGCCCATCGGCGTCCTGCTGGCCGTCGCCGGGCTGAGGGCGCTCCCCCGCCACCGGCCCGCGACGGGCAGCAGGCTTCCCGACGTCGTGGGCACCGCGGCACTCGCACTCGGCATCGGACTGGTCGTCGCCTCGCTCACCGAGGGCGACTCCTGGGGATGGACCAGCGCCCGCACCCTCGGTCTGCTCGCCGGCGGACTGGCCCTGGGCGCGTTCGCGGTGCTGAGGTCGCGGCGGCACGGATCCCCGGCCATCGCCACCGACCTGTGGAAGAGCCGGAAGTACGCGGTGGTCAACGGCGTCTCGGCGGTCTTCGGCGTGTCGATGTTCGCCTGGCTGCTGGCGGGCGCGCTCTTCGCCACCGGGGTGTGGCACTGGAGCATCATGGAGGCCGCCGGGGCGATGAGCGTCGGCGCGGTCGCCTCCATGATCACCTCGACCGCCGCCGGCCGGGTCTCCAACCCGGCGACGCACCGCTGGCTGGTGGTCCTCGGCGCGACGATGTTCGCCGCGTGCACCGCACTGATGGGCAGCGACTTCCTGGGCGCCGAACCCGACTTCTGGGGAGCCTGGGTCCCGACCGGGCTCCTGGGCGGCGGCGGCCTCGGCTTCGCCGTCACCTCGCTGTCGTCCATCGCGGCGACCGCGCTCCCGCCACTGCAGTTCGCGGCCGGCGTGGGGATGAACCTCACCGCGCGCCAGATCGGCGGCGCCCTGGGGACGGCGATGCTGGCGGCCGTCCTGGCCGCGCACTCGGCGCCGGGCATCGATGCCTTCCACGACCTGTACCGGGTGTGCACGGCCGTCACGGTCGTGGCGGCGCTCGCCGCCCTGGGGCTCACCGACCGGGCCCCCGCGGCCGCCCCGCGGCAGGAGGCGGGCACGCCTGCACCGGCGGAGGTCTCCGGTTCCTGACGCCCCCGCCGGAGCCAGGAGAAACGGCGGGCCGGGGTAACGATTTTTGTTTTGCCGGGCGCCGCCCCTCCGGGTTAGGCCCAACATTACCAACAATGGTGCCCGCCGGGGGGGGCAAATAGCAGCGGG
>NZ_JBHYMQ010000002.1:73082-222402 GCF_042742985.1 Streptomyces sp. NPDC058864
GGGTGTGTTCGCGGTTCCCGGCCCCCCCCGCCTATCCCCGTAGAACGGGGGGCGGGGATACTTTTTAGTCTACCCCCCGCCCGCCGCCCTCCCGTTTTCCGCCAACATTCCCCACAATTGCTCACCGCGGGGCGGAGCAATTCGCTCCGGAAAGAATTCAAGGAATAAACCAATCCGCTATCGCCGATCATTACCGGCGGGTCGACTCAAATAATTTTCTTGCAGTCAACCCCTCCCCGTGGCAGACTCGGTCGCGGCAGGGCCGGAACTTCGAAAACGACCATGTTCCGGCTCGTAGATCAGTGACCGCGGGGGGACCTGATGCACACCGTTGTCGATTGGATCGACCATGCCGCCGACGACCGGGGAATCCATTTCCCGGATTCCGGGACCGGCTGGTCGTTCGTCTCCTACACCACACTGGCCGGTGAGGCGCACCGAGTGGCCTCGTTACTCCACGCCCACGGCGCACAGCCCGGCGACGTGGTATCTCTGCTGGTCAGCGAGGTGCGTGACTTCGCACCCGCCTTCCTGGGCACCATGCTGGCCGGCCTCACACCGGCACCGGTCGCCTCGCCCCTCACCTTCCAGGGGAATGACCGGTACACCGAGCACGTCACGGACATCCTGAGGGTCGCGGAACCGGCCCTGGTGCTGTCCGACGCATCTCTCTCGGAAATAGCGGAGAAAGTCTCGGCAGAACTGGACGGCGGCTCCGCGGTACTCCTCGAGGGGTCGGCGGAATTACCGATCGAGGATTCCGCGCGGCGCACCCCGGCGGACCTCGGACTCCTGCAGTTCACCTCGGGATCCAGTGGCACCCCGAAGGGGGTCAGGGTGACCCGGGACAATCTGGCGGCGAACGTCCGGAGCATTCACGAATGGCTGGGGACAACCGCCGCCGACTCCTGTTCCTCCTGGCTCCCGCTCTATCACGACATGGGACTCATCGGAACGTTCCTCGGTTCGCTCACGGCCCAGATCGACCTGTGGCTCATGTCGCCCCTGGACTTCGTGCGGGACCCGTTGCGCTGGCTGGAGGCGCACGGCCGGCACGGCGCGACCATGACCACCGCCCCCAACTTCGGGTACGGCTACACCGCCAAACGCGTCCGTCCGCAGGACCTGGAGGGAATGGACTTCTCGCACTGGCGGGTCGCCATGAACGGAGCGGAGCGCATCGATCCCCGGGCCGCCGCCGCGTTCGGCGCGCTGCTGGCCCCCCAAGGCTTCCGCACCACGGCCTTCGCCCCCTGCTACGGACTCGCCGAGGCCACGCTGGCCGTCTCGGGCGTCGCTCCGGGCACGGGGGCACGGACCGTACGGCTGGAGGGCGGACTGCACCCCGGCCGGCCGGTCCTGCCCACGGGCCGGGGACGGCTCGGAACGGCCCACCCGGACGGCGGGGCGAACTGGCTGACGTCCTGCGGTCCGGCGCTGCCGGGCACCACGGTGGACGTCGTCGACGAGGACGGCGTGCCGCTCCCCGAGGGGCACTTCGGCGAGATCCGCGTCCGGGGGACGTCCGTGGCCGCCGGCTACCGGTCCTCCGCACCCGACGCCTCGTCGAACTTCACGGACGGCGGGCTGCGCACCGGCGACTCCGGATTCCAGCTGGAGGGCGAGCTGTTCGTGGTCGGCCGGGTCGGCGACAGCATCAAGGTCCGCGGCCGGAAGGTGCACGCGGAGGACCTCGAGACCGCGCTCACCGTGATCGACGGCATCCCGTCCGGACGCTGTGCCGTCGCCCTCGGCACGACCGGAGAGGCCCACCACCTGGTGGCCGTCGTCGAATCGGGGGAGACCGGCTGGCTCGACGGCGCGCTCGCCGTGGTCCGCGCCGCCACCGACGACACCGTCAGGGTCACCGTGGTCCGCACCGCGCGGGGCGGCATCCCCCGCACCTCCAGCGGCAAGCCGCGCCGCCGCCTGCTCTGGCGGCGCTTCCAGGACGGGGAGGCCATCGGGGAGATCGTGCACGGCACCGCTCCCGCCGCCCCCGTCACCGGCTGACCCGGCGGGTTCCGCCCGTCCGGCGTGCCCGGCACGCCCGGCACGCCCGGCACGCCCGCCGCAGTCGCAGTGATCCCTCTCCGGCATCCGTGGATTCCGCCGCGCTCCCGCCGCGGTCACGCATGCCCTGACGACGTGAATTCCCACAAGGAGACGAGTGCAATGACGACCGCCGCCACCACGGACACCGGACCCGGCCAGGGCTACGTCCCCGACATCACCGCGGAAACCGGCACCGACGAGCACGGACCCGGCCAGGAGCGGCAGGGCCGGCTCGCCACCTCCGCCGACCTCTACCGGCGCTGGGAACGGCAGCAGTGGAGCGTCGCCGAGGTCCGGCCGGCCCGTGACGCGGAGCGCTGGAACGCCCTCACCCCGTTCATGCGGCAGCAGATGCTGGGCGCGCTGGCCGAACTGGAGGTCGGCGAGGTCGCGGTGACCCACACCCTCGGCACGCTGATCGACAGCCCGCCGACCGAGGACGACCGCATCTACCTGTGCACCCAGCTCGCCGACGAGGCCCGCCACGTGCGGTTCTTCCAGACCTACCTGGAGGACGCCTGCGGCATCGACCTCGACGCCGCCGAGGGCGGCGAACTGGAGGCGGCGGCCGACTACGCCAAGGTCTTCGCCCCCGAGCTCACCAGGGTCACCTCGGAGGTCCGGCGCAGCGGCGACACCGAGTCCTGGTACCGCGCCCTGGTCTACTACCACCTGATCACCGAGGGCGTACTGGCCGCCACCGCGCTGCGCACCACCCGCTTCCTCGCCCGGCGGCTGCGGCTGGCCGCCCTGGAGGAGGGGCTCACCAACGTCACGCGGGACGAGTCCCGGCACGTCTCGTTCGGGCTGCGCGCCGCCGAGGACGGGGTGGCGCGCGGCTTCGGCCGGGTGGTCGAAGACGCCCACTTCGAGGCGATCGGGATGGCGGCCTGGGTGCTCATCGGCCCGGCCCGGCACAATCCCTCGCCCGCCATCCCCGCCGCGCTCGCCAGCCGGGCCGCGCAGTTGCAGGGCGCCGTCGACATCGGCGAGGAGCGGCTGGTCAAGCAGCTGCGCCTGATCGGCCTGCCCGAACTGGCCGAGCGCGCTCGGCGGGCCTGGCGCGAGGAGATCGACAAGGCGCTGTCCGCCTACGAGGAGCGGTGGTCGGCTCCGCACCCGATCCGTGCCGCCGCGGCGCGTGCCGCCGCCCGGTGATCCACCCGTCAGTACCCCTCTCAGGAAAGTGAGTTCGGCATGTCCAACGAGTCCACACGCGTCAGGGTCCGCGAGATCGTCGGCGAGATGAGCCCGAGCGGCAAGCGGGACGTCGCCCCCTCGGACCTCCTGGTGGAGGACCTCGGCTACGACTCCCTCGCCGTGATCGAGCTGTCGCTGCAGATCGAGTCCGCCTTCGGCCTCAGCTCCATGAGCCAGGGGACGGTGCCCGACATCACCACCGTCCAGGACGTCGAGGAGCTGGTCGTGCAGGCCCTCGCCACCCCCGTCGACGCCGCGTGAGCGCCGCCGTGACCCCGACGAAGGAGCGCGCCGACCGGCACTGCCTGACGGAGGACGCGGCGGCGGAGCTGCTGCGCCCCGCGCCCTGGCAGCGGTTCGCCGTGATGGGCGACAGCTTCGCCCAGGGCGTGGGCGGCCCGTGCCCCGGCTATGCCGACGTGCCCTGGCCGGAGCGGGTGGCGGGCGCCCTGCGGGCCACCCGGCCGGGGCTGGCGTACCTCAACACCGGCGAGACGGGGCTGCGCACCGCCCAGGTGCGCGAGGCGCAGCTGGAGCGGGTCCTGGCGTTCCGCCCCGACCTGGTGAACGTCGCCTCCGGCGGCAACGACCTCTTCGTGCCGGAGCCCGACCTGGACGCGGTCGAGGCCGACCTCGACGCCATCTACCGGGCGCTGCACGAGCGGAAGGCGCACATCTTCGCCTTCACGGTCGCCGACATCTTCGACGCCTTCCCCGAACTGGCCGAGTTCCGGACGAGGATCGCCGCGCTGAACGAGCGGATCAGGGCGGTGGCCGGCCGCTACGACGCCACCGTCGTGGAGATGGAGCGGCATCCGGTCCGGAACGAACCCACGCTGATGAGCGGGGACGGGATCCACTTCTCGATGCACGGGCACGCGGTGCTCGCGTCCGAGATCGTCCGCAACCTCGCGCAGGACATCGCGTGACCGGGCCCGCCGCCTCGGTCGCCGGCGCCGACTACGTCGTGGTCGGTGCCGGCTCGGCCGGCTGCGTCCTCGCCGCGCGGCTGAGCGAGGACCCCTCGGTGCGGGTCGTCCTCGTCGAGGCCGGCGGACCCGACCGCAAGGCGGAGATCAGCATCCCGGCCGCGTTCCCCAAGCTGTTCGGCACGGAGTACGACTGGGCCTTCTCCACCGCCCCCCAGCCGGCCCTGGGCGGCCGTGAGGTCTTCTGGCCGCGGGGCAGGACCCTGGGCGGTTCCTCCTCGCTCAACGCCCAGATCTGGACGCGCGGTCACCGCGCGGACTACGACAGCTGGGCCGCCTCCGGCCTCACCGGCTGGGGCTTCGCCGAGGTGGAACCGTACTTCCGGCGGGCCGAGGAGACCCTGGGCGTCCGGCACCTGCGCGATCCCAACCCCACCACCGCCGACTTCCTCGCCGCCTGCGCCAAGGCGGGCGTCCCCCCGATGGGCGACACCGAGTGGACGGCGCCCGAGGGCTGCGGGCCGATCCGCGTGACCCAGCGCAACGGCCGCCGCTGGAGCACCGCCGACGCCTATCTGCGCCCCGCCCTCGGTCGGGACAACCTGACCGTCCTCACGGCGGGGCAGGCCCGGCGGGTCGTGCTCGACGGCACCCGCGCGGTCGGCGTCGAGGTCGCCACGCCGGAGGGCGTACGGACGGTGCCGGCGGCCCGCGAGGTGATCCTCGCCGCGGGCGCGGTGGGCAGCCCGCACCTGCTGATGCTGTCCGGCGTCGGCGACCCCGAGGTGCTGCGCGCGCACGGCGTCCCGGTCGCCGTGGAACTGCCGGCGGTGGGGCGGGGGCTGAGCGACCACCTGTTCGCGCCGCTCGCGCTGGCCGCCCGCGAACCGGTCTCGCCGGGCATCGGCGACCAGGCCGAGGACGTGATGCGGTACTTCCGCGACCGGACCGGGAAGCTGAGCTCCAACCTCGCCGAGGCCGTGGTCTGGCTGCGCACCGACGAGCGGCCCGGGGCCTCGGACGTCGAACTGCTGTGGATGCCGGTGCCGTTCCTCGACCACGGACGCGGCGACCCCGGGCACGGGGTGACGCTCAGCGTCGTCCTGCTGCAGCCGCAGAGCCGCGGCCGGATCACGCTGCGCTCCGCCGACCCGGCCGCGGCGCCCCTGATCGACCCCGGCTATCTGACCGACCCGGGCGGGGCCGACCTGGCCACGCTGACCGCGGGCGTCCGCCGGGCCCAGGACATCCTCCGCCGGGAACCGCTGGCGCCGTGGCTCGGGGAACCGCTGGTCGCGGGGGTCCTGGACGGTTCCGCCGACGCCGTGGCCGCCCTCGTACGGCGCCACGCGGAGACGCTCTACCACCCCGTGGGCACCTGCCGCATGGGGGCGGACGAGGCGTCGGTCGTGGATCCCCTGTTCTGCGTGCGGGGGACGGCGGGACTGCGCGTCGTCGATGCCGGCGCACTTCCGGTAGTCCCCCGCGCGCACACCCACGCTCCGACCGTGATGCTCGCCGAGCGCGCGGCCGACCTGCTGCGCACCGCCTGATCCGAGCCCGACGAACCGAGAGGCCCTCCGCCATGACCGTGGACCACCGGACGCTGTTCGGCGCCCTGCTCGCCGACGACGACTTCACCGCCAAGCTGAAGGACCGCGGGCTCTCGCTGTTCTTCGTCCAGCCCGAGCCCGGCGCCGCCGTCTTCGTCTCCTCCGACGGCGTGGTGACGGGCGAGCCGCCCTTCCCGCCCACCCTGCGCCTCGAGATGGGGCCGGACACCGCCCACGAGCTCTGGAGCGGCCGGCTGCCGCTGATGAACGCCGTGGTGGAGCGCCGGCTGGCCGTCAAGGGCCCGGTCGCCCAGGTCCGGCAGCTGGCGGAGCTGCTGCCGGCGGTGGGCGCCAAGTACGCCGAACTGTCCGCCTGACCCGCCCGTGACGCGTCCGAAGACCGTACGACACCGAAGAGAGGCATGACCGCCATGACCGCCGCCGTCAGCACCGGCATCGTGACCAACGCGCCGACCCTGTCCGACACGGCCGCCCTCAGCGCGGCCGCCATGCCCTCCCTGTTCACGCTGCCGCCCGAGGTGGAACGGCTGCGCGACGAGGTCCGCGAGTTCGCGCGCACCGTCGTGAAGCCCCGGGTGCTCGACAACGACCTCGCGCCGCACGACGACTTCGACTGGGAGATCGTCCGCGAGGGCCACGAGCTCGGGCTGCTGCGGATGACCCTGCCCCGGGAGTTCGGCGGCCGCGGCGTGGGGGTGCTCGGTGTCGCCGTCGCCCTGGAGGAGCTGGCCGCCGTCTGCGCCAGCACCGCGCTGATCTTCGGCGCGTCGCTGCTCGGCCAGAGCAGCGTGCTCGCCTCCGGCGACCCCGGCCTCCAGGCCCGGTTCATCCCCGGGTTCCTCGGCACCGAGCCGGTGCTCGCCTGCAACGCCATCACCGAGGAGGTGGCCGGCTGCGACCTGCTCATCCCGGAGAACTCCCGCCACGCGCAGGAGGTGACCACCGCCCGCCGGGAGGGCGACACCTACGTCCTCAACGGCGTCAAGCGGTTCATCACCAACGGCAAGGCCGCGCAATGGTGCACCGTCTTCGCCAACCTCGAAGGACATGCCGGGGCGGACGGCCTGACCACCTTCGTCGTCCCGCTGGACAGCGAGGGCGTGACCCGCGGCCCGGTCGCGGACAAGATGGGCTACCGCGCGTGCCTGGGCACCACCCTGGTCTTCGAGGACGTCCGCGTTCCCGCCGCGAACGTGGTGCACGGCGAGGGCAACGGCTGGAACTTCCTCACCATGCAGTCCAACCAGGCCCGCACCACCGTCGCCGCGATCTCCACCGGCGTCGCCCGGGGCGCGTTCGAGATCGCCAGGCAGTGGTGCGGCGAGCGCGTCCAGGCCGGGGTGCCGCTGTACCGGCACCAGTTCAGCGCGCGGAAGCTCGCGGAGATGTCCGTGAAGATCGACGCCGCCCGGCTCCTCTACCTCCAGGCCGCCCACCAGGCCGACAACATGCTGCCGGCCCCCACCTACGGCCCGGCCGCCGCCAAGCTCTACGCGGACCGGATCGCCGTCGAGGTGGCCGAGGAGGCCATGTCGATGCTCGGCGCCCGCGGCTACTGCCGCGAGTACGACGTCGAGAAGTTCGTCCGCGAGTCCTTCGGGGCCCGCATCTACGAGGGCACCCCCGAGGTCCTCGCGCTGGCCGTCACCGGTGCGCTCTACGGCCACCGCGCCTGAGCCGCGATCCGGACGGGGGGAGCCATCGCGATGGACCGGACACTCGAACGGGCCCGGAGCACCGACGTCTACGCCTCCGAGGTGCAGATGGTGCACAGCCTGACCAGTTTCACGGGGCTCGCGGCCCTGCTGCCCGCGGAGAGCCTCCTGTACCACTGCGAGCGGCCCGGCGGCCCGACCGTCCTCGCCGTGCGCGACGACGGGCTGCCCGAGCCGTACCGCCACGGCGTGTACGGCTTCCGGCTGGCCCAGTACCTGAGGCTGAGGTTCGCCAGCGCGGATCTCGCCTTCCGGCGCTCGCTGGTGACCGAGCCCCACGGCGGCCACCGGAACGAGATCCACGTGCTCGCCCTCGACGGGCCGAGCGGCGCGATCCTGCGCTACCTCTCGCTGGTCGGCTCCACCGACCCGGTGCCCCTGCACCTCAAGGACCCGGCACGAACGCTCTTCCCGTGCGAGGTCGCCCACGGGGTCAATCTCTTCGAGCACGTGGAGTGCGACGGCGACCTCGACACCAGCCGGGTGTGGGAGGTCAAGCGACTGGTGCACCGCGCCGAGCAGAATCGTTCCAGCGCCCACGCGCGGCTCCGCCTGACGCTGGAGCTGATGCTCGGCTTCTACACCGCGCTCGGCCGGATCGAGCCGGCCCCCGAGGTGCTCGTGGGGGACGGCGAGGAGGGCATCGCCATCCGCAGGCTGCTGCGCAGCCTGAAGGACATCACGGTGCTGGAGGGCACCCGGCCCTCGCTGCCCGCCGACGACCTGATGTTCCCGCTCTACACGCAGCGCGACGTCGTGAAGCCCTTCGTGGCGCGGGCTCCGCACGGCGAGGAACTGCAGCGACTGATCCGACACATCGACCGCGCCCTGTCCGACCGCAATCCGCTGGACGCCCTCAAGGGCCTGGTGGAGACGGTCGGCGGCCGCCTGCGGAGGGTTCACGTATGACCGGCATCCACACGACCGCGCCCGTCCCGGCCGTCGCCGCGCCCGGCGCCACGGCGACGGGCGGCGCCCCCGACGCGTTCTACGCCGCGTTCACCGAACGCAACCGCGGCCTGATCCCGGACGCCGCGCAGCGGGCGCTGCGTACGGCCGTGGTCCTCGTCGCGGGGTGCGGATCGACGGGCGGGGCGGCCGTCGATCCGCTGACCCGGCTGGGCGTCCAGCACTTCGTCCTCGCCGAACCCGGCACGTACGAGCTGAACAACCTCAACCGCCAGCACGCCGCGCACGCCGACATCGGCCGCAACAAGGCCGAGGTGGCCGCCGAGCGCGTCCGCGCGGTCAACCCGCACGCGGTCGCCGAGGTGCGCCCGGAGGGAATCCGGCCCGAGAACGTCGAGGCACTGCTGGGCGGTTGCGACATCGTCGTCGACGGCGTCGACGTGACCACCCCGGCGGGCTGGCACGCCAAGTACGCCCTGCACGCCGAGGCCGCGGCCCAGGGCCGGCCCGTCGTCTCCGGCTACGACATGTCCGGCACCCAGTACGTCCGCTACTACGACTACCGCCTCGGGCTGGCGCCGCTGGCCGGCGAGGTCACCGCGGAGCAGCTCGCCGCCGAGTCGGTGTGGGAGCTGCTGCTGCGGGTCGTGCCGCGCGCGCTGGTGCCCGACGACCTGCTGGCCGATGTGCGCACCCACCGCGACGAGCCGGACTACAGCGTTCCGCAGCTGGTGTACACCTCGCTGCTCTTCGGCGTCCTGACCGCCCGTTACGTCGTCGAGGTGCTGGCGGGCCGTCCCGTCCGCGAGGCGCTGTCGCTGGACGTCCACCAGATCGTCCGACCGCAGTCCTAGGAGGAAGAGATGACGTCCGAACTGCTCAGGCCCGATCTCCAGGCCGATCCGGTCACCCGCCAGACGAAGAAGGCGGCCCAGTTGCTCGTCGCGTCCGCGCGGCACTCGTACGACCCCCTGGTGGACATCGACTGGGACGCGCCGCTCGTCGAGGGCAAGTGGTTCCTCGCCGAGAAGCGCTGCTCGCTCTACGGCACCGAGCTGTGGGACTCGCTCGGTACCGAGCAGCGGATGCTGCTCAGCCGTGAGGAGCTGGCCGCGTCGGTCGCCGTCGGGGTGTGGACCGAGCACGTGCTGCTCCACCTGGTCTCCCGGTACGTCTACAAGCGCGACGTGTCGACCCCGCAGGTGCAGTTCGCCCTGACGGAGGTCGCGGACGAGGTCCGGCACATGATCATGTTCGCGAAGCTGGTGGAGAAGATCGGGGCGGAGATCTACCCGACGCCGCCGAAGACCCTCCGCAGCGGGCTGCTGCTGAAGACCTTCGCGCCGGTGCCGGCGCTGTGGGCGCTGATCCTGCTCACCGAGGAGTTCTTCGACCGCTTCCAGCGCGAGCAGTCGGGCGACGAGACCATCCAGCCCGTCGTGCGCGCGGTCGCCCGCATCCACGTGGTGGAGGAGGCCCGGCACATCTCCTTCGCCCGCACCGAGCTCGAGCGGTTCGTGCCCACCCTGTCCGGGGCCCGGCTCGGCGCCCTGCGCAGGCTGCTCGCGGGGATCGTGGCGGGCATGCGCAAGGACCGCTACAACCCGTTGATGTACCAGCGCGCCGGGCTCGACCCGAAGACCGCGATCGCGGCGGCCCGCGCCAACCCCAACAACATCGAGAACGCGAAGTACGGGGGTCAGCGGATCGCCGCGTACTACCACCGGATAGGGCTGATCGGCGGCCCGACGGAGAAGGTCTGGCGCGAGGCCGGCTGGCTGTCGTGACCGCCCACGGCCACGAGCCCGGCCACGACCACGACGAGGACGGCTACGCCGGTCCGGCCACCCTGCTGGTGGCCGGCCGGACCCTCGACGTCGAGGTCCGGCTGACCGGCCACTTCCAGCCCCTCGACGGCCGGTACCACTGGTACGGCCGGCTGGCCCCCGACGCGCGGCTGTCCGCGCTGGTGGCCGGCCGGCCGGTCCCGGTCACCGTGTGCACCCCGCACGGCCGGGCCGAGGGCGAGCTCTCCGACCCCGACCTGTGGCAGCGGATGCGGGTCGAGGGCACCAGCACGCCCCCGTTCACCGCCATGGCCACGCCCGGTTTCGAGAACTGACCCGCGAGAACCCAGGGAGCCGCACCATGTGCTTCGACGCCGATTCCGCGCCTCCGGTGCCCCACGGGCCGGAGGCCCTCGCCCGGGACCACCGGATCACCCTCACCGCGCGGGACGGAACCCGCTTCGCCGCCTTCGAGGCCGTACCGGAGAACCCCTCCGGCCTCGGCGTCGTCATCCTGCCCGACGTACGCGGGCTCTACCGCTTCTACATCGAGCTGGCCCGGCGCTTCGCCGAGAACGGCCACCACGCGGTGGTCGTGGACTACTACGGCCGCACCGCGGGGGTGGGCGAACGGGACGCGGACTTCCCGGTGGACGAGCACATGGTGCGGCTGACGCCGCGCGGCCTGTACGACGACCTCTCCGCCGCGGTGGCGCACCTGCGCTCCCCCGAGGGCGGCGAACGGCGCCGGATCGTCACCGCGGGCTTCTGCATCGGGGGCCGCCTGGCCGTCCTCGCGGGTACGAAGAGGGCGGGCCACGACCTGGCAGGGACCGTGGGCTTCTACTGCTGGCCCGCCCCCGGCCCGGACGGCGCACCCGGCCCCACCCAGCGGGCGGCCGAGCTGACCGCTCCGGTGCTCGCGCTGATGGCGGGCGACGACCCCGGCATCCCGCCGGGACACGTCGACGCCTTCGCGCGCGCCCTCGCCGAGGCGGGGATCGAGCACGAGGTGGTCGTCTACCCCGGCGCCCCGCACAGCTTCTTCGACGTGAAGCAGGGCGACCACGCCGCGGCCTCGGCCGACGCCTGGCGCAGGGTGCTGGCCTTCGCCGGGCACGCGGCCACCGGGTGAGGGGCGACCGTCGCGCAACGCCAAGAGCCCGTCCGATCGAGGCGATCGGACGGGCTCCCGTCACACTGTGGAAGTGGAGCTACGGGGATTCGAACCCCGGACCTCTTGCATGCCATGCAAGCGCTCTACCAACTGAGCTATAGCCCCGCGCTGTCGTTCCCCCGGGTTCCCCCGGCGACCTGCCATACATTACACGGCCATGGGGGCCCTTCGCCAAATCCATTCCTGGCCGCCGCGACAGGGCTCCCGGTACTGTCGGCTGACCCCTCCCCGACCGAGAGCGGAGCAGCCCGCCGTGACCGCGACACAGCCCAGGGCCACCGCCGGAAATGCGCCCCGGAGCCTCCCGGCACGGCGGATCACCCTCGTCGCGGCACTCGCCTGCCTGGTCTCCTTCGCGGCTTTCTGGGCCGCCCAACGCGCCGCGCACGTCTCGATGATCGACCTCACCGTCTACCGTGCCGAGGGCCGCACGGTGCTCGACGGCGGCGACCTCTACGCGATGCGCGTCACCCACGCCCAGTTGCCCAACACCTACCCGCCCTTCGCGGCGCTGCTCTTCACGCCGCTGGCGCTGCTCGGCACCGGCGCCTGCCGGATCGCGGCGACCCTGCTCAACCTCGGCCTGCTGGTGGCGCTCGGCCATCTGTCGCTCCGCCTGGCCGGACTGCCGCGGCGGATCCCGCCGGCGGCGGCCGCGCTCGGCGTGGCCGCCGCCGCCGTGTGGTGCGAACCGGTGTGGACGACGCTGCGGTACGGGCAGATCAACCTGCTGCTCGCGGTCCTGGTGCTCTGGGACCTCACCCGGCGCGGGGGGCGGACGGCCGGGATCGGCATCGGCATCGCCGCGGGGATCAAGCTGACCCCGCTGCTGTTCGTGGCCTTCCTCGCGATCGGCGGTGCGGCGGTGGCCTGGCGGCGGCGCGAGCGGTGGAACGCGTGGCTGCGGCAGGCCGCCGTGGCGTTCGTCACCTTCGCCGCCACCGCGGGCCTTTCCGCCCTCGTGCTGCCGCGCGACTCGGAACGCTTCTGGACCGGGGTCGTCTTCTCCGCCGACCGGGCCGGCAACGCCGAGGACACCGCCAACCAGTCCCTGCGGGGAGCGCTCGCGCGAGCGCTGCACACCGGGGACCCGGGCGGCTGGTGGCTCGTCGCCGCCGCTCTCGCGGCCTGCGCGGGCCTGGCCGTCGCCACGGCGCACCTGCGGGCCGGGGAGGACGCCTGGGCGGTGCTGTCCTGCGCCGTGACGGGCCTCCTGGTCAGCCCCGTCTCCTGGTCGCACCACTGGGTGTGGGCGGTCCCCCTGGTCGTGTTCCTCGCCGGACGTGCCCCGCGCGGCCGCCGGCCCGCACTGTGGTGGGGCGGCGCCGCGCTGTACGCCCTGCTCTTCTGCTCGTACGCGCTGTGGCTCACGCCGCACGGAGACGGGGTCTCGCGTCCCGAACTCCACCAGTCCGTGCCGCAGATGGCCCTGTCCGCCGTCTACCCGGCCGCCGGGGCGGCGTTCCTGTGCCTCGCGGCGGCCGCCGTGTGGCGGGGCCGCGGGGACCGCGCCAGAGCCTCCGCCTGAGGCGACCGGCCCGGGGCCCTCTCCCCCAACAGACCCACCCGGAAGGCCGGTTCACGCCGGCCGGCCCGGCTCGGGGGAGGCCGGGTGAAACGCGAGGATCCCGCCTCCCCTGAGGGGAGACGGGATCCTGTGTTCCTGTGGAGCTACGGGGATTCGAACCCCGGACCTCTTGCATGCCATGCAAGCGCTCTACCAACTGAGCTATAGCCCCGCTGTCCTCGGACTTTGCTGCCCGGTGAACGAGAAGAAGCTTAGCCGGTCGGGGCCGGATTCCTGAAATCGGCTCCGGTCCGGCCCCGCCCCGGCTCTCCCGGGGCCCGTCAGTCGTCGTCGCCGAGCACCGGCTCGGGCAGGGTCCCCGCGTTGTGCTCCAGCAGCCGCCAGCCGCGGGCACCCTCGCCGAGGACCGACCAGCAGGTGTTGGACAGCCCGCCGAGCGCCTCCCAGCTGCGCGGGTCGAGCCCGAGCAGACGGCCGATGGTGGTGCGGATGGCGCCGCCGTGGCTGACGACCACCAGCACACCGCCGTCGGGCAGCTTGTCGGCCGCCGCGAGCACCACCGGGGCGGCCCGTTCGGCGACCTCGGTCTCCAGTTCGCCGCCGCCGCGCCGCACCGGTTCGCCGCGCTTCCAGGCCGCGTACTCCTCGCCGTACCGCTCGGTGATCTCCTCGTGCGTCAGGCCCTGCCAGACACCCGCGTAGGTCTCCCGCAGCCCCTCGTCGTACGAGATGTCCAGGCCCGTGACGGCGGCCAGCTCCGCCGCCGTGTCGGCGGCGCGCTGCAGGTCGGAGGAGACGATCGCGTCCGGTTGCAGCGCCGCCAGCAGACGTGCGGCCCGCTTGGCCTGGCCGACGCCGGTGGAGGTCAGCGGGATGTCCGTGGAACCCTGGAAGCGGCCCTCCACGTTCCAGGAGGTCTGGCCGTGCCGCCAGAAGACGACGCGGCGGCCGCGACCCCGCACGTGCCCGTTCAGATCAGCTCTCCGTCCTCGTCGGCGGCAGCGGTGGCGCGGGCGTGCTCCTCGGCCTTGCCGCGGGTGGCGACGGCGTCCTTGGGCAGCTCGAGCTCGGGGCAGTCCTTCCACAGCCGCTCCAGCGCGTAGAAGACCCGCTCCTCCGAGTGCTGGACGTGCACCACGATGTCGACGTAGTCGAGCAGGACCCAGCGGCCCTCGCGCTCGCCCTCACGGCGCACCGGCTTGACGCCGAGCTCGTTCTGCAGCCGCTCCTCGACCTCGTCGACGATGGCCTTCACCTGGCGGTCGTTGGGCGCGGAGGCCAGCAGGAACGCGTCGGTGATGGAGAGGACGTCGCTGACGTCGTAGGCGATGATGTCGTGCGCGAGCTTGTCGGCAGCCGCCTGGGCGGCGGTCTGGATGAGCTCGATGGAGCGGTCCGTGGCGGTCACTGGTGCGGCTTTCCGGTCGGGGACGTCGTACGTCCAGGGTCTCACGGACCGTCCTCGGTCCCCGACCGGTTATGCGCCGCCCCGGTCAGACCTTCTCCGGCGGGCTGTAGTCCTGGCCCAGGACGACCGTGATGTCGGCGTTGGTGGCCACCTGGCCCTTCTTGGCGGCCTTGGCCGACAGGCCCAGCGTCTTGGCCAGCTCCTCCGCGTTCGCCTTCTGGTCGGCCTCGGCGTACAGCACCTGCGAGGTGGCCTGGGTGTCCGCGGTGGCACCGGAGACGAAGGTGTAGCCGCCGCCGACGATCTGGACCTGGGCCTCGCCGGTGTTGGTCGCGACGCCGGTGGCGTTGCGCAGCGTGACCCTGGGGATGCCGTCGGAGTCGGTGTTGGTGACGGTGCCGCCGAGCACCTTCTTCACCACGTCCTCGGTGGCCTTCTCGCTCAGCGTGCCGTCCGGCTCCACGGGCAGCGTCTCGGTGGTGTAGTCGCCGCCCTTGGCCTCCTCGGACAGCGCCGCGAGGCTGCTGCCGAGATCCTTCTCGGTCAGCGGGGGCTCGATGACCTGGTTGAGCCCCTCGACGGTCTTGGTCGCCAGGTCGGGGTCGCTGTACATCTTCTTCAGCACGGCCTGGACGACCTGCCCGAAGCGGGCGAGCTGCTTGTCGGGCCCCTCGCCCGGTCCCCGGTGGATGGCGTACGCGACGGCGGCCTGACCGCCGAGCTCCTGCTGCTTGCCCGGCTTGACGAGGGTCTTGTCGCCCTTCTTCTTGCCGGCCTTCACCGTGGCGTCGGTGTCGACGAGGACGCCGCCGAGGGACTCGACGAGGTTGTCCAGGTAGGGGGTGTCCAGCCGCCAGGTGCCGCTGATCTTCGTGCCGAGCAGGCCTTCCAGCGCCTCACGCGTCGGGGCGGAACCGTTCTCCACGACGGACTTGCCGAGCGTGGTGCTGCCGCCGTCGTCGCTGCTCACGGCGAGCGAGTTGGGCAGCAGGACGGTGGTGCCCTTCTTGGTGGTCGAGTTGCTGACCAGCAGCGCGGTCGAGGTCTCCTCGCTGCCGACCGGGCGCAGGTGCAGCACGATGACGTCGCGCTTCTGGCCGCCCGCGGCCTGCTGGGCGGTCCCGGCGTCCCCGCCGAGGCCGGGGATCCTGCCGGCCTTCCACAGGTAGCCGACGCCTCCGACGGCGGCCAGCGCCAGGACGACGACCGCGGCGACCACGCGGTTGCGGCCGCGGCGCCTGGCCTCCTCGCGGCGCTCGGTGCGGGACTCGGTGAACTTCAGCCAGTCGATGACCTCTTCCGACTCCTCGGTCTCCTCGTCGACGAAGGAGAACTGGCCGGTGTGGTAATCGGCTTCGCCCGAGGGTGCGCGGCCCGGGGCCGGCCGGGACGGCGGCTCCTCGTACGCGGGCTGACGCGGCGCCGGAGGGGCCTGCGGCGGCGTCCGAGGGGGCGCCGGGGGCTGCTGGCCGTACTGCTGCTCCTGCGGGTGGTACGGCTCCTGGTACTGCGGCTGCTGCGGGATCCACCCCTGGTACTGCTGTGTCTGCTGGGGCTGTTGGGACTGCTGGTACTGCTGGGGGTGTTGCGGCTGCTGCCCGTACTGCTGCTGCTCCTGCGGGTAGTACGGCTGCCCGGAGTAGCCCTGCTGACCCTGCTGACCCTGCTGACCCTGCTGACCCTGCTGGTCCTGGTATGCCTGCTGCTGGCCGGTCTGCTGGGCGTACGGGTCGTACTGCCCGTACTCGTTGCCGTAACCGTTTGCGTAGTCGCCCCGCTGCTGTGCGTAGGGGTCCTCTCCGTAGGGGTCCTGACCGCCCTGCTCGGGTGTTCCCTCGGCGTATTGCCATCGGGGGTAGTCGTTCACTGGGGACCCCTCCAGTTGCCGATCAGCCGCTGATCACTTACCGGTACAGCCTGCGTTTGTCGATGTAGCGCACGACGCCGTCGGGCACGAGGTACCAGACGGGTTCCCCCTTGGCGACCCGCTGACGGCAGTCGGTCGAGGAGATCGCCAGGGCGGGCACCTCCACGAGGGAGACACCGCCGGCCGGGAAGCCGGGGTCGGACAGGGTGTGCCCGGGCCGGGTCACGCCGATGAAGTGCGCCAGCGAGAACAGCTCCTCGGCCTTGCGCCAGGAGAAGATCTGGGCCAGCGCGTCCGCCCCGGTGATGAAGAACAGCTCCGCCTCGGGGTGCTCGGCCCGCAGGTCGCGAAGCGTGTCGATGGTGTACGTGCGGCCACCGCGTTCGATGTCGCTGCGGCTGACCGAGAACTGCGGGTTCGACGCGGTGGCGATCACCGTCATCAGGTAGCGGTCCTCGGCCGCCGACACCTTCTGGGCGCTCTTCTGCCAGGGCTGGCCGGTGGGCACGAAGACCACCTCGTCCAGCTGGAAAAGGTGCGCCACCTCGCTGGCCGCCACGAGGTGGCCGTGGTGGACGGGATCGAACGTCCCACCCATCACACCGATTCGCTTCTTCATGCGGATAGACCCTACCCGCATCACCTGAACGAGCTCAGCGGTCGCGGTTGAAGCGGGTGGTGATGAAGAGCAGGAGCAGCAGCGCGAACAGCGCGCCGCCGCCCGTGAGGTAGGGGCTCAGGCTCTCGTGGTTGCCGCCGCCCTCGCCCTCGGCGAGCGTGGTCAGGACGGCGGCGGTCGCGTAGGAGGTCATTCGGCGGTCCCTTGGTGGCTTCGGGGTCTGTCGACGGGCGGGAAGACTCGGGCAACATCGTACGGGCGGTCGGGGCGGAACTTCGCGGTGGCTCCGCGCGTCCTCACTACGTACCCAACGGGCGAGCAGGGGGGCGGGGACATATGTCCGGTCCGAACGATTCGAGCGGTGCGAACGGCGGCGGGAACGACGGCGAGCGGCTGCCCGGACGCAACCGGCGGCGTTTCGAGGGCATCTCCTCACGCGCGTACGAACACCCGGCTGACCGCTCCGCGCTGGTGGCGCTGCGCAAGCTGAGCGGCTTCGACACCGTCTTCAAGGCGCTCAGCGGCCTGCTGCCGGAGCGCTCGCTGCGGCTGCTGTTCCTCTCGGACTCGGTGCGCGTCGGCGACCAGCAGTTCGCGCACCTCAACGACATGCTGCGGGACGCCTGCTACATCCTCGACCTGCCCAAGGTCCCGGCGATGTACGTGACCCAGGATCCGCGGCCCAACGCGATGTGCATCGGCCTGGACGAGCCGATCATCGTCGTCACCACCGGGCTGGTGGAGCTGCTGGACGAGGAGGAGATGCGGGCCGTCGTGGGCCACGAGGTCGGCCACGCCCTGTCCGGCCACTCCGTCTACCGCACGATCCTGCTCTTCCTGACCAGCCTGGCACTGCGGGTCGCGTGGATACCGCTCGGCAACCTCGCGATCATGGCGATCGTCACCGCACTGCGCGAGTGGTTCCGCAAGTCGGAGCTCTCCGCGGACCGTGCCGGACTCCTGGTCGGCCAGGACCTGCGGGCCTCGATGCGCGGCCTGATGAAGATCGCCGGCGGCAACCACCTCCACGAGATGAACGTGGACGCGTTCCTGAAGCAGGCCGAGGAGTACGAGGAGTCCGGCGACCTGCGCGACTCCGTGCTGAAGATCCTCAACGTGCTGCCGCGCAGCCACCCGTTCACCACCGTGCGGGCCGCTGAGCTGAAGAAGTGGGCCGCGAGCCGCGATTACCAGCGCATCATGGACGGCCACTACCCGCGGCGCAGCGAGGACAAGGACACCTCGGTCTACGACTCGTTCAAGGAATCCGCGGGCCACTACGCCGATACGGTGAAGACGAGCAAGGACCCGCTGATGAAGCTGCTCTCCGACATCGGGTCGGGGGCGGGCGACATCGGCGGCCGGCTGCGCGACCGCTTCACCGGGACGCCGGGCCAGGGCTCCGGCCCGTCGGGCCGTCCGCCGAAGGACTCGCAGGACCCGCCGCCGCAGGGCTGATGACCGGCCCGGCCGCCGGGGACGGGGCGAGCACCCCGCACACCGAGCTGATCTCGTGGCGGTGGTCATGGGGGTCGACCCCGGGCTGCTGGGGCGGCCGCTGCCCGGCCAGCAGCGGCAGGAAGTGCGCCACGGGTGCGCCCACGCAGGACAGCGGACCGGCCTCGACGGCCGCCTGCAGCAGCTCCACGTGCTTGTCGCGCAGGTCCGCGCGGTCGAAGCGCATCCGCAGCTCGCGCCGCACCGTGAACAGCGAGGCCTGGCCACTGCCCCCGGTGGCGGCCTGCACGGCGTAGACCAGGGTGTGGTCGGTGACGACCTCCAGAGCGTCCTCCCCCGCCTCGGCCACGGTCATGGTGCCGCGCACCTTGACCTCGTCGACGGCGAGGGCCACGCGGGTGGGGTCGAAGCGCACCAGCCAGCCGGTCGCCGCGTGCCGCCCGTCGTCGGCGGGCCGCTCCAGGCTGCGGTCGAACTGGTCGAGCTGGCCGGGGTCGAGCATGGTGCGTACCGTGCGGACGTCCCCGCCGGTCAGGGCACCGGGAACGGCCGAGGAGGCGACCAGGTAGTCCTTGGCGGAGACCAGGGCCTGCATCACCTGGCTCTCGCTGAAGTGCGCGGTACGGCGTGCCGGCGGCAGCGCGTAGCCCTCGCCGCCGGCCCGGTAGTGCTCGGCGCGCTGCCCGGCGAAGGGCCGGGAGCGGTCCACGGCGGCCACCGCGGCCGTGGGGGCGAGTGGCAGCAGGGTGATCCGCAGCGGCTCGGCCACGGGAGGGGCGGGCGGGGCGTAGGGGTTGCGTATGCCCAGGTAGACGGCGGTCCCGAAGGCCACGGCGATCAGCAGGACGAGGACCAGGGCCTGCCGTGGGGCGCCGCCGCGGGCCCAGAGGCGGCGGGTGCGCACGGAGCGGGCCGAGCCGTCCAGCCGCTCCCGCGCGGAGAACTCCTGTATCCGGGCAGCACGCACGAACGATTCGTCGAAGACGACGGATCGGTACTCGTCCTCACCGCCTCCCGGGGAGCCCTGGGGGTTCCCCTCCGGTGGGTCACCAGGCCCGCTCATACAACAAGCGTAGGTCTGTCAGGGCCCTTTAAAACGTCCTGGTACGAGACAAGTTCGGGCGGCGCTCAGGGGCTGTGGCTGACCGCCACCGGGGGAAGCGACGGGGCTCCGATCCGGCCCGTCGGAGGGGGCGGCACGGCAGGCTGGCGGGCCCCTCCGGCGCCCCGGTAGACCGCCGCGAAGGTCAGCGCGACGACGCCGATGCCCATCACCACGGCGAGCACCCATGCCACGGTGCGGTGCCAGCGCCCGTGCCCCCGGTAGGGGCTGCGCTGGGAGTAGAGGTCCTCGTACTCCTCGTCCTCCGCGGAGCGCTCGGTGTCCTCCTCGCCGTACGGAGCGGCGGCCTCCTCGCGGCCCAGCGCACGGGGGCGGGACGCCTCGGCCTCGGCCTGCGCCGTGGCGGCGGCGAGCATGCGCTCGTGGGCGCTGGGTTCATGGAAGGCGGCCGCCCGTATGAAGGCCTCGTCGAGCACCACGGACGCGAATTCGTCATCCGCGCCACCGTGGTCCTCGCCGTCCGGGAACGGCTTGCCCCCCAGTTCGTCCGGCACCCGTCCAGAATAGGGCCGACGACGCGGATTGGGCAGGCCGCCCGTGAAGTCCGTCCGTCAGGCGCGGGGCATGTCAGCCGCGCACGTGTCCGTCCCCGGTGAAGACGTACTTGGTCGAGGTCAGCTCCGGCAGGCCCATCGGGCCGCGGGCGTGCAGCTTCTGGGTGGAGATGCCGATCTCCGCGCCGAAGCCGAACTGGCCGCCGTCGGTGAACCGGGTCGAGGCGTTGACGGCGACGGCCGCCGAATCCACCAACTGGGTGAACCGCCGGGCGGCCGGCTGCGAGGTGGTGACGATGGCCTCGGTGTGCCCGGAGGACCAGAGCCGGATGTGCTGCACGGCCGCGTCCAGCGAGTCCACCACGGCGGCGGCGATGTCGTGGCTCAGGTACTCGGTCTCCCAGTCCTCCGCGGTGGCCGGGACGACGGTGGCCTTGGTGCCGCTCTTCGCGGCCAGTTCCCGCACCCGGTCGTCGGCGTGCACGGTGACCCCGGCCCCGGCCAGCGCGTCCAGGGCGCGCGGCAGGAAGTCGGCGGCGATGTCCCGGTGCACCAGCAGCGTCTCGGCGGCGTTGCACACGCTCGGGCGCTGCGCCTTGGAGTTGAGCAGGACGGAGACGGCGATGTCGAGGTCGGCCTGCGCGTCCACGTACACATGGCAGTTGCCGGTGCCGGTCTCGATCACCGGGACGATGGACTCCTCGACCACCGTCTTGATGAGCGAGGCGCCGCCGCGCGGGATGAGCACGTCGACCATGCCGCGGGCGCGCATCAGCTCGCGAACCGACTCCCGGCTCTCGCCCGGCACCAACTGCACAGCGTCGGCGGGCAGTCCGGCGCCGCCCACCGCGTCGCGCACCACCGTCACCAGAGCGGAATTGGAGTGGTACGCGGAGGAGGAGCCGCGCAGCAGCACCGCGTTGCCGGACTTCAGGCACAGCGAGGCCGCGTCCACGGTGACATTGGGCCGGGCCTCGTAGATGATGCCGACCACGCCCAGCGGCACCCGGATCTGGCGCAGGTCGAGCCCGTTGGGCAGCGTGGAGCCGCGCACCACCTCGCCGACCGGGTCGGGCAGTCCGGCCACGTCGCGCACGTCGGAGGCGATGGCACGGACGCGCTCGGGGGTCAGCGTCAGCCGGTCCACGATCGCCTCGCCGGTCCCCGCCTCGCGGGCGCGGGCGACGTCCTCCGCGTTCGCCTCGACGATCTCCCGCGTACGGACGACCAGGGCGTCGGCGATGGCCAGCAGGGCGTCGTCCTTCACCGAGCGCGGCAGCGGCGCGAGGTCGGCGGCCGCCGCACGGGCGCGGTAGGCGGCCTGCAGCACCGGGCTCTTCGGCCACGGCGAGGGCAGGGATGCGGCGAGGTCGTCGTTGCTGTGGCTGCGGCTGCTCATAGCGGCCAGGGTACGGCGTGGGCACCACGCGACGGGACGGCTTTCCAGCGGGTGAGACCCGTGCGGAGCACGGCCGGGAGGCCGCCGCGGGTCAGTACGGGTGCACCCCGACGGGAGCCGCCGGCGGCGGCCCGTAACCCTCCGCCAGGCGCTGGTGGTACGTGTCGCGGTCGATGACCTCCAGTCCGACCGTCTCCCAGGGCGGCAGGTTGGCGGAGGAGCGGTGCTCGCCCCACAGCCGCAGCGCGATGGCGGCGGCGTCGTGCAGGTCGCGGGCCTCCTCCCAGTACCGGATCTCGGCGTGGTCGGCCGCGTACCGGCTGGTGAGCAGGAACGGGTGGTCGTTCGCGAGCTGTTCCAGCGCACGGCGCACCTCGGCGAGCGGGGCCTCGGGTCCGGAGACGCTGAGCGTCACGTGCCAGAGCCGGGACACGGGGCGCTCCCGCGTCGCCGCCGGGGCGGTGTCGTCGCTCGTCACGCTCACCAGTGTCCGCTCCGCCGTCCCTCGGGACGACGATGCCCCCGGGCGCCCTCGTCTCACCGGCGGCCTCCCTGTCGTCCCTGTCGTCCCGTCCCTGGCCGGATTCCGTCCTCCGCCCTCAAAGTCCAGCAGCCCCGGAGCGGCCGCGGGGCGGTTTTCACGAAGTAACCACGAAGGAGGTCCGCCTCAGTGGTGCAGGAGTACGAGGTCGTCCCGGTGCACGACCTCGCGCTCGTAGGCGGGGCCCAGCTCCCGTGCCAGTTCGCGGGTGGAGCGTCCGAGCAGCCGCGGCAGTTCCCTGGCGTCGAAGTTCACCAGGCCGCGCGCGACGGCGTGGCCGGAGGTGTCGCGCAGCTCGACCGGGTCGCCGGCGGTGAAGTGGCCCTCGACCGCCGCGATGCCGGCCGGCAGCAGTGAGGTACGGCGCTTGACGACCGCCTGCACGGCGCCGTCGTCCAGGATGAGCGCGCCGAGCGGGGTGGAGGCGTGGGCCAGCCACAGCAGCCGGTCGGCGGAACGCTTGCCCGTGGCGTGGAAGAGCGTGCCCGTATGCCGTCCGGTCAGGGCGTCCGCGGCCTGCGAGGCGGAGGTGAGCACGACCGGGATGCCGGCTCCCGCGGCGATCCGGGCGGCCTCGACCTTGGTGACCATGCCCCCGGTGCCGACGCCGGCCTTGCCCGCACTGCCGATGGAGACGCCCTCGAGGTCCTGCGGCCCGTGCACCTCCTCGATGCGCGAGGTGCCCGGGAGGGCGGGGTCGCCGTCGTAGAGGCCGTCGACGTCCGAGAGCAGGACGAGCAGGTCGGCGCGGACCAGGTGGGCGACCAGGGCGGCGAGGCGGTCGTTGTCGCCGAAGCGGATCTCGTCGGTGGCCACCGTGTCGTTCTCGTTGACGATCGGCATGGCGCCCATGGCGAGCAGCTTGTCGAGCGTGCGGTAGGCGTTGCGGTAGTGCGCCCGGCGGCTCATGTCGTCGGAGGTGAGCAGCACCTGGCCGACCCGTACGCCGTACCGGGCGAAGGAGGCCGTGTAGCGGGCGACGAGCAGCCCCTGGCCGACGCTGGCGGCGGCCTGCTGCCGGGCCAGGTCCCGCGGCCGCCGGGCGAGCCCGAGCGGCGCCAGGCCCGCGGCGATGGCACCGGAGGAGACCAGGACGACCTCCTTGGCGGCCGCGCCCTCCTGCGCCGTGCCCTCCTGGGTCCCGCGCGCCTTGGCCAGCACGTCCACGAGGGCGTCCACCCGGTCGGCGTCCAGGCCGCCGGACGCCGTCGTCAGCGAACTCGACCCGACCTTGACCACGACCCGCCGGGCCTCCGCCACGTCCTGCCTCGCGCTCGCCACGTCCGTCCCTTTCCTCTCCCGGCTTCGCAATCTACGGCAGAGCGGCGGCCCGGTGCCGCCGGCTTCCACCCAGCGGACGGGCCGGAAGGACCGGCGGCCCGGGACCAAGGACCCGCCGGCCCTCGTGGGAGGCCACGTAGCATGGGATTTTGCGTTCGAAGCCGTCAGACCGCACATAGGCCGCCCAAGGGGAGGATTCGCCTGTGGCATCTCACGCGGGAGAACCGCCGCACAGCTTCCGCTTACGGGTCACCAGGCCTGCCCCGCAAGGTATTTGGACGCCCGTTCGAGCCAAGTGCCGCCAAGGATTCGGATGGTAGGTTGCCCGCTGTGAAACGCACCTTTGGGACCAGGCCGGAGACATTCCACTTCGCGTTGCTGCTGCTGCAGGCCTGCGCGTTGACCGCCCAGATCGTGGGGGTGGCGCTCCCCGGTGCGGCGCTGCTTGTCGGTGCCGCGGCGCTCGGCTTCGCGGCCGATCTCGTCATGCACGCCGGCAGGACCGCCCCGCCCAGAATTCTCGGCCAGCTGCACGCGGAAGCGGTCACCCGGCAGGCGGTGCGCGACCTGCTGCTGGTGGCCGGGCTGCTGCGCCTGGCGGACGGTCCGTCGACCGGGTTCCTGCTGGTCTGCCTCGGCGGGCTGCTGTTCGTGCACGGTGCGCACGTCGTCCTGCAGGCCGGCGGCATCCTGGTGCAGCGCGGCCGCAAGCTGCCGGTCGTGACCCGGAACATCGACACCTCCGGTCTCCGGCTGCCCTCCGCGCCCCCGGCCGTGATCACCCGCCGACCGGGGCTGCGACTGCTCCTGGCCGAACTCCCCGCCGTCGCGGGGCTGTCGGTCACCGCGGCGGGCGGCCGCACCGGATGGGCCCTCGGCGGCGTCGTCCTGGCCGCCGCCCTGTCGCTCGCCGCCCTGGCGGTGCTCGCGCGCGCCTTCCTGCCGGGGCGGCGCGCCCCGCGGCAGGAGGAGGTCATGGAGTGGTTCGAGGCGTGGCTGCGCGACTACCGGCCGACCGTCGGCATGTACTTCTCCGGCGGCAGCAGCTCCGCCTACCAGGCGAACATGTGGCTGCCGGCGCTGGAGAAGCTCGAGGGGCGACCCGTGATCGTGCTGCGCGAGCGCGGGATGGTGCCGCGCATCGGCCCCACCGAGCTGCCCATCGTGTGCCTGCCGAAGGTCGCCGACCTCATGCGGCTCGGCGACTCAAGCCTCAAGGTGCTGCTCCACCCGGCCAACGCGCCGAAAACCTCCCAGGTGCTGCGCATCCCGTCGATCATGCACGCCTTCGTCAACCACGGTGAGAGCGACAAGCTCTCCAGCTGCAACCCGTACGCGAAGGCCTACGACGAGGTCTGGGTGGCGGGCCCCGCCGCCCGCGAGCGCTACGCCCTCGCCGCCGTCGGCGTGGCGGACGAGGACGTCGTGGAGGTCGGCCGTCCCCAGCTGGCCGGCGTCGAGCGCGGTTCCGGTCCGGTGCCCGCCGGGACCCCGGTCACGGTGCTGTACGCGCCCACCTGGGAAGGGTGGACCGACGACCCGGGCAACACCTCGATCGTCCTGGCGGGCGAGACGATCGTCCGCCGGCTGCTCGCCGACCCCGGGGTACGGCTGCTCTACCGCCCGCACCCGCTGACCGGCTCCGTCGACCCGCGGGCCGGTGCGGCCAACCGCCGCATCATCGAACTCGTCGAGGAGGCCCGCGGGGCGGCGCCGCGGCCCGCCACGACGCCCGGGCAGCGCGACGGGCTGGAGCGCACCGAGCGCGAGCTGGACCGGCTCACCGCCGCCTGGTCGCTGTCGTCCGCGGACGACCTGGAGCGCATGGGCGACAAGGGCGCGTCCGGGGACGTCACCGTCGCCGAGGCGATGCGCCGCGCGACCGAGGAGTGGGAGGCCGTGTACTGGACGGCGCTGCCCGCGACCGAGCACCAGGTGCTCACCGGGGAGAGGCCCGGCCTCTACTCCTGCTTCAACCACTCCGACGTGCTCATCACCGACGTGTCCAGCGTCATCTCGGAGTTCATGGTGAGCGGCAAGCCCTACGCGGTCACCAACACCACGGACCTGGCCGAGGGGACCTTCCGCGAGACCTTCCCCACCGTCCGCGCAGGGACGGTGCTGACCCCGACCGCGAAGGGGCTCGACGAACTGCTGGGCGTCGCTCGCGGCACCCACGACGACACCCTGGCGACGGCCCGCGAGGAACTGCGGGTGCACCTGCTGGGCCCTGCCGTGCCGACCTCCGCGGAACGCTTCCAGGAGGCCGTGCACGCCCTCGCGGCCCGCGTGGACGAGCGACGCGCCAAGGCGGCGGGCGCCGCCCCCCAGGCCGTCCCGCGGCAGCGCGCCGAAGCCGTCTGACAGGGGCGCGCCGAACGACGGAGGAGGCCTCCGGAGGAACGAACCCGTCCCTCCGGAGGCCTCCTTTCTGTGCGCGCCCCCGGAAGCGTGCGACCCGGCTCGAGGCGGACCGGGCGGTGACCCCCATTCGGCAACTTTGTGTTCACTCGTCCGTAACACGTGCAACCATCGTGCTTTGCCGGGTGTCGTACCTGTAGTGGCGCGGGAGCCGTCCGTGACGGACCCGCCGCCCCCCGTCCCCGGCCGGACCGGAAGCCGGTTCGGTGTCCCCTTCTCGCCACGGAAGGTTCCTGGTCCATGGAAATACCGCCGCTCGCGGAAGTACGGCGCCTCACCGAGAAGAAGCGGGACGCCTGGTGGACCGTGTTCCTGGTCGATCCGGTGGCGACCCCGCTGGTGCGCTGGACGGCCGGGCGGACCCGCCTCACCCCGAACCAGATCACCTGGGGCGCCCTGTTCCTCGGCCTCGGCGCGGCGGCCTGCTTCGCGATGGCCGACTGGAAGTGGCTGGTCGTCGGCGCCGTGCTGTACCACTTCAGCTTCGTCCTCGACTGCATGGACGGGAAGCTGGCGCGGCTCACCGGCCAGGGCTCCGAGTTCGGTGCCTGGCTCGACTACATCTTCGACCGCGTCCGCGTGGTCTGCTGCGCCGCGGCGCTGATGGGCGGGCAGTTCTACCGCACCGACGACCCCGTCTACATGTGGCTCGCCCTCGCGGTGATCTTCCTGGACGCGCTGCGGTACCTCGACGCGCTGCAGATATTCAAGGTCCGCACCGGGATGCGCAGGAAGATCCAGAAACGGCTGCAGCAGGTCGAGGCGGCCAGGCCGACGGCGTTCCTGGAGGACCTGCTGCGCGAGCGGGCCGACGAGGACGAGACGCAGGCCGACGCGGACGCCGAGGCCGCGGCCAAGGTGCTCGACGCCGTCGAGCCCGGCCCGCGGGCCGTCCCCGCGCAGTGGACCGGCCCCGGCGCCGCCACGGCGGACACGACGGCCGCCGCCGAGCGCACGGCCGGCACGGAGGGCGCACCGTCGTCCGAGGAGGGCGGCCCGCGGCGCGTCATCGACCTCCAGCAGACCTTCAAGGAGCGCTTCGGGCCCTACGAGAAGTTCCGCGACTACCTGATCAAGCACCGTGTGCGGCCCCACCTGATCAGCGGCATCGAGTTCCAGATGGGGGTCTTCATCGTCGCGCCGCTCACCGGTGCCATCGTCGGCGTCACGATCGGCGCGGGCGTGTTGCTACTGGCCTTCGAACTCGCCATCATCTACAAGCTGTTGCTCTCCACCCGCGACTTCGAGGGCGTCATGGCGCAGCTCGGGGCGGAGGTCCGCGAGCAGGAGCGGGCCGAAGGCACCGAGGACGAGGGAGCGACCCCGTTCCGGTCGTCCGTGAGCTGAACCGGACGGCACGCCACCGAGGGCCGGGCCCCGCTGATCGCGGGGGCCCGGCCCTCGTCACGTGCGGCCGTCGCTCAGGACTCGAAGGGGTCGAAGCCCTCGAACTGCTGCTGGGCGTCGTCCCGCTCGGCGTCGCGGTCCTTGCGGCGCTGGGCGGCGGGACGGGGCGTGTCGAAGCGGTGGTCCTCACCACGGCGTCCGAGCATCTCGGCGCCGGCCGCCACCGTCGGCTCCCAGTCGAAGACCACGGAGTCGTCCTCGTCACCGATGACGACCTCGTCGCCCTCGCGGGCGCCGGCCTTGACCAGTTCCTCCTCGACGCCGAGGCGGGCGAGCCGGTCGGCGAGGTAGCCGACGGCCTCGTCGTTGGCGAAGTCGGTCTGGCGCACCCAGCGTTCGGGCTTCTCGCCGCGGACGCGGTAGTAGCCGTCCTCGGCGGTGACGGTGAAGCCGGAGTCGTCCACGGCCTTGGGCCGGATGACGATGCGGGTCGCCTCCTGGACCGGCTGGGCGGCCCGCGCCTCGGCGACGATGCCGGCGAGGGCGTAGGACAGCTCGTTGAGGCCCTTGTGGGCCACCGCGGACACCTCGAAGACCCGGTAGCCGCGAGCCTCCAGGTCGGGGCGGACCATGTCGGCGAGGTCCTGGCCGTCGGGGATGTCGACCTTGTTGAGGACGACGACGCGCGGCCGGTCGTCGAGACCGCCGTACGCCCGCAGTTCCGCCTCGATGACGTCGAGGTCGCTCAGCGGGTCGCGCTCGGACTCCAGGGTGGCGGTGTCCAGGACGTGCACCAGGACGCTGCAGCGCTCGACGTGCCGCAGGAACTCCAGGCCGAGGCCCCGTCCCTCGCTGGCGCCCGGGATGAGCCCGGGAACGTCGGCGACGGTGAAGACCGTCGAACCGGCCGTGACCACGCCGAGGTTGGGGACGAGGGTGGTGAAGGGGTAGTCCGCGATCTTCGGCTTGGCGGCCGAGAGCACGGAGATCAGCGAGGACTTGCCCGCGCTCGGGTAGCCGACCAGTGCCACGTCCGCGACCGTTTTCAGCTCCAGGACGAGGTCCCGGCTCTGGCCCGGCTCGCCCAGCAGCGCGAAGCCCGGCGCCTTGCGACGCGCGGAGGCCAGCGCCGCGTTGCCGAGGCCGCCGCGGCCACCCTGGCCGGCGATGAAGGTGGTGCCGTGGCCGACGAGGTCGGCGAGCACATTGCCGCGCTTGTCCATGACGACGGTGCCGTCCGGGACGAGCAGGACCAGGTCCGTGCCCTCCTTGCCGGAACGGTTGCCGCCCTCGCCGGGCTTGCCGTTGGTGGCCTTGCGGTGCGGGTGGTGGTGGTAGTCGATGAGCGTGGTGACCGACTGGTCCACGACCAGCGTCACGTCACCGCCACGGCCGCCGTTGCCGCCGTCCGGGCCGCCCAGCGGCTTGAACTTCTCCCGGTGCACGGAGGCGCAGCCATGGCCCCCGTTACCCGCGGCGACGTGCAGCTCGACGCGGTCCACGAAGGTGGTCATGCGGATGTTCCTCCTGATGCGTACGGGAATGTCTGTGGGTTAACGCGCCGAGGGCGGACCTGCTTCCCGGTCCGGGAAACAGGGTCCGCCCTCGGTGAAGTCGTATCGCCGCCGTTCGCTCAGGCGACGGGAACGATGTTCACGACCTTGCGACCACGGCTGCTGCCGAACTCGACCGCACCGGCGGCGAGGGCGAACAGCGTGTCGTCCTTGCCACGGCCGACGCCCGCGCCGGGGTGGAAGTGGGTGCCGCGCTGGCGGACGATGATCTCACCGGCGTTCACGACCTGGCCGCCGAAGCGCTTGACGCCGAGCCGCTGGGCATTGGAGTCGCGACCGTTCCGGGTGGACGATGCGCCCTTCTTGTGTGCCATCTCTGTTCAGTCCCTTACTTCGCAGCGGCGGGGATGCCGGTGATCTTCAGCGCCGTGTACTGCTGGCGGTGACCCTGGCGACGGCGGTAGCCGGTCTTGTTCTTGTACCGCAGGATGTCGATCTTCTGGCCCTTGTGGTGGTCCACGATCTCGGCCTGGACCTTGATCCCGGCCAGCACCCACGGGTCGCTGGTGACGGCGTCGCCGTCGACGACGAGCAGCGTCGAGAGCTCGACCGCGTCGCCAACCTTGCCAGTGGAAATCTTGTCAACCTCGACGATGTCGCCGACGGCCACCTTGTGCTGGCGGCCACCGCTGCGCACGATTGCGTACACGCAGAACTCACTCTCTCGCTCGGATCGTCACTCCTGACGCCAGCCGTCCCTGCGGTGCGTGGGGGGCCTCTGCCGGCCGTGGCCGGTAGGAAGGTGCTCAGGAGTGGGCGTCAAACGTCAAAACGCCGAAGGTCAAGGTTACGGGGCACCCCCGACCGGGTCAAACCGGCTCGTGCCGGCCCCGGACGCGCCGCGGGCCGTCCCCCGGTGGGGAACGGCCCGCGGACGGTGACCCTGGGTCAGGACGCCTCGGTGGGCGCCTCGGCCGTGGCCTTGGCGGCGGCCTTCTTCGCCGTCGTCTTCTTCGCCGCGGTCTTCTTGGCCACGGTCTTCTTGGCGGCCGTCTTCTTCGCGGCGGCCTTCTTCGCCGGTGCCTTCTTCGCGGCCGTCTTGCGCGCGGCCCGCTTCTTCGGCTCCGCCTCGGCGGTCTCCGTCTCCGCCTCGGCCGCCGCGGTCCGCTCCGGCTGAGCCTCGGTGCCGGGGACGACCACGACCGCGGCGTCCTCGCCGGAGGACGGCGCGCCCGCGGGAGCGGACGCCCGGCGCGTGGCCCGGCGGCGGACCGGTGCGGCCGGCTCCTGGACCTCCGCCACGGGCTCCGGCTCGGGCGCCGGGGACGGGACGACCGTCTCCGCCGCGGGAACCACCACGGTGGCGGCCTCACCGGCGGGGGCGCTCGGCGCGGTGGCCTTGCGGGTCGCCCGGCGCCGGCCGCGAACCGGTGCGACGGGCTCCTCCGCCACCTCGGCGGTGCCCACCGCAGCAGGCGCCTCGACGGCGGTGGCCGTCGCGGCCTCAGCCGCCTGGGGCTCGGTGACCGGGGCCACCGAGGGGACGACGGTGACGATCTCGGCCGTGGCGTCCGGCGAGCTCACCGGAGCGGTGACCCGGCGCGAGGCACGCCGCCGGGAACGCCGGCCGGCCGCCGCCTCGGCCTCCGCCGGGCTGCTGAACCACTCCTCGTCCCCGCCGACGGCGGGCACCAGCTCGGCCTCGGCGACCGCGACCGGCTCCAGCTCGGGAACCTCCTCCACGGCCTCCTCGGCCTCGATGAGGACGGCGGTCTCCGCGACCGCCGGCTCCTCCGCCGCGCCGCCGCGACGGCGCTTGCGCTTGCCGCCGCCACCGGCCGCCGTGGCCTGGTCCATGTGGACGATGACACCGCGGCCGTTGCAGTGCACGCAGGTCTCGGAGAAGGACTCCAGCAGGCCCTGGCCGACCCGCTTGCGGGTCATCTGCACCAGGCCCAGCGAGGTGACCTCCGCCACCTGGTGCTTGGTCCGGTCCCGGCCCAGGCACTCCAGCAGCCGGCGCATCACCAGGTCGCGGTTGGACTCCAGCACCATGTCGATGAAGTCGATCACGATGATGCCGCCCAGGTCGCGCAGCCGCAGCTGGCGCACGATCTCCTCGGCCGCCTCCAGGTTGTTCCTGGTGACCGTCTCCTCCAGGTTGCCGCCCTGGCCGGTGAACTTGCCGGTGTTGACGTCGACGACGACCATCGCCTCGGTCCGGTCGATCACCAGCGAACCGCCGCTCGGCAGCCAGACCTTGCGGTCCAGCGCCTTCAGCAGCTGCTCGTCGATCCGGTAGGTGGCGAAGACGTCGACCTCGGAGGTCCAGCGGCTCAGCCGCTCGGCCAGGTCCGGCGCGACGTGCGAGACGTAGCCGTGGATGGTCTCCCAGGCGGTGTCGCCGCTGACGATGACCTTTGTGAAGTCCTCGTTGAAGATGTCGCGGACGACCCGGACGGTCATGTCCGGCTCCCCGTAGAGCAGCGACGGGGCGTTGCCGCTCTTGGCCTTCTTCTGGATGTCCTCCCACTGCGACTGCAGCCGCTCGACGTCGCGGCGCAGCTCGTCCTCGCTCGCGCCCTCGGCGGCGGTGCGCACGATCACGCCCGCGTCCTCAGGGACGATCTTCTTGAGGATCTGCTTCAGCCGGGCGCGCTCGGTGTCGGGCAGCTTGCGGCTGATGCCGGTCATCGAGCCCTCGGGCACGTAGACTAGGTAGCGGCCGGGCAGCGAGACCTGGCTGGTCAGGCGGGCACCCTTGTGACCGATCGGGTCCTTGGTGACCTGGACCAGCACCGACTGGCCGGACTTGAGGGCCGCCTCGATGCGCCGCGGGCCGTTGCCCATGCCCAGCGCCTCGAAGTTGACCTCACCGGCGTACAGCACGGCGTTGCGGCCCTTGCCGATGTCGACGAACGCGGCCTCCATCGACGGCAGCACGTTCTGGACCTTGCCCAGGTAGACGTTGCCGACGTACGAGGTGGCCTGCTCCTTGTTGACGTAGTGCTCGACGAGGACGCCGTCCTCCATCACGCCGATCTGCGTCCGGTCGCCGTTCTCACGGACGACCATGACGCGCTCGACCGCCTCACGGCGGGCCAGGAACTCGGCCTCCGTGATGATCGGCACACGGCGACGGCCCTGCTCGCGACCCTCGCGGCGCCGCTGCTTCTTGGCCTCCAGGCGGGTGGAGCCCTTGATGGACTGCACCTCGTCGACCGGCTCGGACGGCTTGCGCGGCTCACGGATCTTGACGACCGTGCGCTCCGGGGCGTCCTCGCCCAGGCTCTCCTCGGCCGGACCCTCGCCGCCACGGCGGCGGCGACGGCGACGGCGACGGCTGGTGCTGCTGCTCTCGGCGTCCTGGTCCTCGTCCTCCTCGGACTCGTCCGCGCCGCCCTCGCCCTCGGCGTACTCGTCCTCGCCGGAGGTCTCCTCGCCGTCGGCGGCATCGCCACGACGGCGACGACGGCCACCGCGACGGCGCCGGCGGGAGGTCCGCTCGCCGCCCTCGCCCTCGTGCTCGTCGGCCTCGTGCTCCTCGCCCTCGGCCTCCGCCTCGTCCTCGTGGGCGGCCTCCGGCTCCTCGTCGGCGTGCTCGGTGACAGCCGTCTGCACGGCCTCCACCGCCTCCGCGGGCTCACCACGGCGACGGCGACGACGACGGCGTCCGCCGGCCAGCTCCTCGGCCTCGGCCTCGGGCTCGGGCTCGCCCTGCTCCTCCTGCTCCACGGCGGGCCCGGCCGGCACGGCCTGCGCCGGGGCGGGGGCCTGGAACACGGGTGCCTGGAACACCGCCACGGGCGGGCGCACCACCCGACGGCGGCCGCGTGCGGGGGCGGCCTCGGGCTCCGGCTCGGGCTCGGGCTCGGGCTCGGGCTGCTGCGCCTCGGGCTCGGCGCCCTGCGCCTCCTGGACCTGGATGACGATCGTGTCCGCGGGGACGCCGAACGCCTCCGCGACGGCCGCGACCGCGGCGACACGGGCCTCGTCGACGGTGTCCCCGTAGCCGCGGATCTCGTAGGCGTCCTCGACCTCGACGGCCCAGCCGGAGCCGTCCGGGACGGCCTTGGCGGTGTAGGTGCGCGGCTGCGGGGCGGCGGCCTCCGTACGGGCCTCGGCCTCAGCCTCCTCACGCGGCGCGAGCGCGCCCGGCTTCAGACGGCGCGAGCCGTCGTCGGCGGCGAGGAAGGACGCGGCCGGGGCGGTACGCCGGCGCGAACGGGTGGCCCTGGACTTCTCGGCCTGGGGCTTCTCGGCCTTCCCGCGCTTCGGCTTCTCCGCGGGCTCCTCCTGAAGGACCTTGGCGGGCGCGTCGGCGGCGGCCGCGGCCGTCTCCTCGGCGGCAGGGGCCGCCTCGGGGCTGGTCACCTTGCGGGTGGCACGCCGCCGGGTACGGGCCGGAGCCGCCGGCTGCTCGGCCTGCTCCGCCCCGGCGGCGGCCTCGGCGTGCAGGGGCAGGTCGGCCTGGAGTTCCTTGGCCTGCGTGTCGGCGGCGGCCGCAGGGCCGGCCGTCTCCCCGGCGGCGGCCGGCTCGGGGCTGGTCACCTTACGGGTGGCACGCCGCCGGGTACGGGCCGGAGCCGCCGGCTGCTCGGCCTGCTCCGCCCCGGACGTCTCGGGCGTCTCGGTGACCGAAGTCTCGGTGGCAGGGGTCTCGGTGGCAGGCGTCTCCGCGGCGGGGGCCTCGGGGGCTGCCGCCGGGGCGGCGGCCTTCCTCGTCGCGCGGCGGCGGGCCGGGGCGGGGGCCGCCTCGGCCGTCTCCTCGGCGGCAGCGGCCGCCTGCGGCTCCGGGGCGGCGGCCTTGCGGGTCGCCCGGCGGCGGGTGCGCGCAGGCGCGGCCCCGGCCTCCGGCTCGGCGGAGGGGGCTTCGGCCGGTATGGCCGGCGACCCGTCGGCCGCAGCCGACGCCCCGGAGGTCACGTCCTGGGCGGCCTCACCGGCCGCGGGCGGTCCCGCGGGGCGGCTCGCCGCGCGGCGACGGCGGCGCGGAGCGGCCGTCGCCTCGGTGTCGGTGCCGCCGGAGGCGGCTTCGGTGGCGCCGTTCTCGGGCGCCTCGTTCGGCTCGTTGTGCTCGAGCATGCGGGCATTTCTCCCGTCACGCTCCCGGGCGCCGCGTCCTGGTCCGGTTCGCGGCGGTCCGCGTCCTCGCGGATCCGCCGCCCGGGGGCGCGGGCGCCACACGGGAGCTGTCGTGTAGCTCGTCGGCACCGCCCTGGCGGGCCGACGAAAGTCTCGTCTGATGCGTGCTGCCGGACCCGGGTTTCCCCAGATGCGTCGGCCGCACAACGACAACGGTCCTAGGCGGAACCCTCCGGCACCGTCGCGGCATCGCGGTCGGGCGCGAGCGGATCGGTCACCGTGCCGGTCTCCTCGTCGAGCGGCCCCTGCGCCAGCCTGGTCACCGCAGCGGGGACCGGCGGCGCGAGGTCGGCCACCGCACGGAGGCCGGACAGGACGTCGTCGGGTCGTACGGCAGGTGTCACATGCCGAACAACCAGCCGCAGTATCGCACAAGCTCCTGGTGTCGGCCTATCGGCACCCTGTTCGAACATGCCGTCCTGGGCCCCGGCCACCTGCGGATCAACCGCTTCGAGCCGGATGACGGCCTCGCGCGCGTCGAAAGTCCGCACGCCGTTCTTCGTCATGCGCTGGACCTCGATGGTCCCGGCGGCGAGGAACGCGGCCACGGCCCGCTCGGCCACCGCCTGCTCCACACCGTCCAGCCGCAGCTGCCACACGGACGCCCCCAGCCGCTCGGCGAGCCCCGAGGTACGGGCCTCGACGGCATCGACCACGTCGAGTCCGGCCGGCAGCGACTCGTCCAGCAGCAGGCGCAGCTTCTCCGGCTCACGGGCCTCCGCGAGCGCGATCTCCAGGTACTCGGCCTCGCTCGCCACGCCGGTGGGTGCGGCGTTTGCGTACGACACCTTGGGGTGCGGGGTGAAGCCCGCCGAGTACGCCATGGGCACCTCGGCGCGGCGCAGAGCCCGCTCGAATGCGCGCTGGAAGTCGCGGTGGCTGGTGAACCGGAGGCGGCCGCGCTTGGTGTAGCGCAGTCGGATGCGCTGCACCGCGGGTGCGGGCGGCGGGCCTTCGGGCTGTCGCTTGCCCAGTGTCGTTCAGTCCCTCGTGCGTCTGGTCACCCCGGACGGGGTTGTTTGTCATCTTCCAGGTTACTGGGGGTTCCGGCCTTCCGGTGCCCCACGGCGCCCATCGCGCTCCACCGGTCGCGGCGCGCCGGTCAGGGCGGTACGCAGATCGGCCCGCACCCCGCGCACGGTCTCCCGCACCGCGGCCAGCGCGTCACGCACCGACCGGCGCGTCTCGGCCACGGCCCGCCGCACCGGCCGCCACACGGGCAGCACCACAGTGCGCCACGCCCAGCCCACCGGCACCACCAGGACCACGGTGACCAGCCACTTCAGCGCTCGCCCCACGGCGCGCGACACATACCCCGCCACGCGCCAGGCCACCAGCAGGGCGTCCCGGATCTCCCGGGCGACCGGCACGAGAACCCGGCGCCACAGGAGGAGCAGCGGGGCCACGACCGCCCACCGGGCCAGCCACGCCGCCCCGGCGGCCACCGGCACCAGGAGATGGCGGTACAGCGCGACCGCCGGAACCACGACGAGCACCCGCACCGCCCACCGGGCCAGCCAGGCCGCCCCGGCGGCCACCGGCACCAGGACATGGCGGTACAGCGCCGCCAAGGGCACCACCACCAGCGTCCGGAGCACCCACACCACCCCCGCGCCGGACGCCCGGCCCAGCGGGAGCAGCACGTACCGCCACAGCGCTGCCACCGGCAGGACGACCAGCACGGAGACCGCCCACCCCACGGCGGCCCCCACGGCCCGCCCGGCGGGCGCCAGTACGTACCGCCACAGCGCCACCGCCGGGACCACGACCAGGTACCGGACCAGCCCGCCCACCGCCCACCCGACGGCCCGTCCCACCGGCGCCAGTACGTACCGCCACAGCGCCACCGCCGGGGCGACCAAGAGCACCCGGACCAGCCACTTCCCGAACCGCCCCAGGGCCCGGCCCGCCACCGTCAGGGCGTCCCACGCGATACGCAGCGGAAGCACCACCGCCAGCGCGACGATCCGCGCCGGCATCCTGATCGCCACCGTCAGGCAGCCGTCCCCGTTCCCGCCGTACCCGCCGGCGTCCCCCCGTTCACGCATGCCCGAACCGTACGCCCGGAAGCGCGCCTTCCCCCCTCCCGGAGACGGAACCCGGCCTCCCCGCGGGCGGCGCGAGCCGACGACGCGCGCCCCGGCCCCGGCATCAACCGCCCTGCCGCGAAGCCGGCCTGACGGTCGTTCCGCTCCCCCGTACGCACGAAGGCCCCCGCCGTGCGGCGGGGGCCTTCGTGTCCGCGTCCGGCTACTTCACCACGGTCAGCGGAAGCAGCTTCTTGCCCGTCGGGCCGATCTGGATGTGGGTGTCCAGCTGGGGACACACCCCGCAGTCGAAGCACGGCGTCCAGCGGCAGTCCTCGACCTCGGTCTCGTCGAGGGCGTCCTGCCAGTCCTCCCAGAGCCAGTCCTTGTCGAGGCCGGAGTCCAGGTGGTCCCAGGGCAGGACCTCCTCGTAGGTGCGCTCGCGCGTGGTGTACCAGTCGAGGTCGACGCCCTGCTCCGGGAGCGCCTTCTCGCACATGCGGAGCCAGCGGTCGTAGGAGAAGTGCTCGCGCCAGCCGTCGAAGCGGCCGCCGTCCTCGTAGACGGCGCGGATGACGGCGCCCACGCGGCGGTCGCCGCGGGAGAGCAGGCCCTCGATGATGCCGGGCTTGCCGTCGTGGTAGCGGAAGCCGATGTTGCGGCCGTACTTCCGGTCGCCGCGGATGGCGTCGCGCAGCTTCTCCAGCCGGGCGTCGGTCTCCTCGACGCCGAGCTGCGGGGCCCACTGGAACGGGGTGTGCGGCTTGGGCACGAAGCCGCCGATCGACACCGTGGCGCGGATGTCGTTCTGGCCGGTGACCTCGCGCCCCTTCTGGATGACGTTCTTCGCCATGTCGGCGATCTGCAGGACGTCCTCGTCGGTCTCGGTGGGCAGACCGCACATGAAGTACAGCTTCACCTGGCGCCAGCCGTTGCCGTAGGCGGTGGCGACGGTGCGGATCAGGTCCTCCTCCGAGACCATCTTGTTGATGACCTTGCGGATGCGCTCGGAGCCGCCCTCGGGGGCGAAGGTCAGGCCCGACCGGCGGCCGTTGCGGGTCAGCTCGTTGGCCAGGTCGATGTTGAAGGCGTCGACTCGGGTGGAGGGCAGGGACAGGCCGATCTTGTCCTCCGTGTACCGGTCGGCGAGGCCCTTGGCGACGTCGGCGATCTCGGAGTGGTCGGCGGAGGACAGCGACAGCAGGCCGACCTCCTCGAACCCGGTGGCCTTCAGGCCCTTGTCGACCATCTCGCCGATGCCGGTGATGCTGCGCTCGCGCACCGGGCGGGTGATCATGCCGGCCTGGCAGAAGCGGCAGCCGCGGGTGCAGCCGCGGAAGATCTCCACGGACATGCGCTCGTGGACCGTCTCGGCGAGCGGGACCAGCGGCTGCTTGGGGTACGGCCACTCGTCCAGGTCCATGACGGTGTGCTTGGACACCCGCCACGGCACGCCGGAGCGGTTGGGGACGACGCGGGCGATGCGGCCGTCGGCCAGGTACTCCACGTCGTAGAACTTCGGCACGTACACCCCGCCGGTGCGGGCCAGCCGGAACAGCAGCTCGTCGCGGCCGCCGGGGCGCCCCTCGGCCTTCCAGGCGCGGATCACGTCGGTGATCTCCAGGACGGCCTGCTCGCCGTCGCCGATCACGGCGGCGTCGAGGAAGTCCGCGATGGGCTCCGGGTTGAAGGCCGCGTGGCCGCCGGCGAGCACGATCGGGTCGTCCTCGGTGCGGTCCCGGGCCGCCAGCGGGATGCCCGCGAGGTCCAGGGCCGTGAGCATGTTGGTGTAGCCGAGCTCCGTGGAGAAGCTCAGCCCGAAGACGTCGAAGGCCTTGACCGGGCGGTGCGCGTCCACGGTGAACTGCGGTACGCCGTGCTCGCGCATCAGCGCCTCGAGGTCCGGCCACACGCTGTACGTGCGCTCCGCGAGGACCCCCTCGCGCTCGTTGAGCACCTCGTAGAGGATCATGACGCCCTGGTTGGGCAGCCCGACCTCGTAGGCGTCCGGGTACATCAGGGACCAACGGACGTCGCACTCGTCCCAGGGCTTGACGGTGGAGTTCAGTTCCCCGCCGACGTACTGGATCGGCTTCTGCACATGCGGCAGCAGGGCCTCGAGCTGGGGGAAGACCGACTCGACAGGCATCAGAGGTGTCTTTCGTGAGCTGGCAAGGGTGACCATTCAGCGTAACGCGTCACAGGGGGCTTCCCCGCCGCGCTCCGTGTGGCACCGGGCGCCCCGGGACCCTCGTCCCGGGGCGGTTCGGCCGGCTCAGCCGGCCAGCTTGCCGCGGTCGGCCCTGGGCCAGTCCTCCGGGAGCTGCCGCTCGGCGGCGGCGGCGCGGTCGCGTTCCAGCTGGTAGAGCACGCCGTACGCGAAGGTGTCCTCGCCGGCCTCGCGGGCGTCCGAGGCGAGGCGGAGGACGGCGTCGCGGCAGATGACGCTGTCCTGGTGCTCGCCGAGGAGCTGCTGGACGTCCTTCATGCGCTTGGTGTGCTTCTTGGCGGGCTTGCGCAGCGCCGGGACGGCCTGGGCCGCCTCACTGCTGTAGCGGGCGCGCTTGGCGGCCTTGCGGGCGTCGTGGAGGACGAGGTCGCGCTCGTGGCCGGGTTCCATCCCCAGGGCCGATTCGACGCGGGTGCGCAGCCGCCGGTGGTCGCGGCGCACGGCCTCGGGGACTGCGTCGGCCGCGGGTGCCGCGGCCGCGTCGAGCAGGGGCGGGTCCGCCAGCAGTGACTCCAGGGTGTCCAGGAGCCGGAAGTAGCGCCCGCCCCCGAGTTCGCGCAGGAGTTCCTTGCGGGCGCCTTCGTGGACGGGGGCATCGCCGCCGATGCGCGCGGTGAGGACCTCCGTGACGAGTTCCCCGGGCAGTTCGGCCTCGCGGTCGCGGAGGCGGTCGGCGAGGACCTCGCGGTCACGTTCCAGGCCCAGCACCCCGGCGAGCCACTTCAGCTCGTCTCCGATGGGATCGGTCGCCTCGCGGTCGAGTTCGCGGCGGAAGGACTTGAAGGCGCTGCGCAGCCGCCGGGTGGAGACCCGCATCTGGTGGACGGAGTCCGGCTCGTCGCGGCGGACCTCCGGGTCCCAGGAGGTGATCGCGGCCACCTGCTCGTGCACGTAGGCCAGGGCGACGTCCCCGGCGGTGCGGTGCGAGGACGGCGGCTGCGGTGGCCGGGGCGCCGAGGCCAGCCGCTCTCCGAGGGCGCGGGCGAGCTTCGAGGGGGACTTCGAGCGCCGCAGTCCGGCCGCGCGCAGCCGCTTCTCGACGGCGTCGAGGAGGGCGGTGTCGCCGTCCAGGAGTTCGGTCTCGACCTCGGTCCAGGTGCTCTCCGCCCCGTCGCCGTGGTCGAGGACGGTGGCGCGGACGTGGTCGTGGGCGATCTCCACCAGGGGGGCGCCCTGGGAGTCGACGAGGTGCACCCGCTTGCGGGTGTTGCGCAGCCGCACGACCGGGACGAGCTCCCGGTCGCGGACGATCGCGGCGACCTCGGCGAGCAGGGACTTGGGGACCCTGGGGCCACCCTTGCGGCCCTGCTTGCCGAGGGGTGCGTGCACCTCCGTGCGGGTGTCGGCCTGCGAGCTCGGCAGTTTCAGGTGCCAGCCCGCGTCGTCGCCGCCGGTGCGGCGGCGCAGCGTGATCCGGTGGGTGGCCAGCCGCAGGTCGGAGGTGTCGACGTAGACGGCGTCCAGTTCGGCCGGTTCCAGGACGCGCACCGCCGCGACCCCGGGCAGACCTTCGAGATCGGGCTCACCGGTCTGCTCGGCGGCCTCGTACTTGCGCTCGGTCTCCGCGACACGCTTCCCCATGTCAGGAACCTAATCGCGGGTTCGCCCCACCGCAATGGTGCGTTCACCCGGTGGGCGCGATCAGGCCGACATGGGCCGCTTCATGTGGATGGCCTGCAGCAGCCCGATCGCGATCCAGACCGCGAACATCGACGATCCGCCGTACGAGACGAACGGCAGCGGCAGACCCGCCACGGGCATGATGCCGAGGGTCATGCCGATGTTCTCGAAGGACTGGAAGGCGAACCAGGCGACGATGCCGGCCGCGATGATCGTGCCGTACAGGTCGGTGGCGTTGCGGGCGATGCGGCAGCCGCGCCACATGATCACGCCCAGCAGCACGATGATCAGGGCGGCCCCCACAAAACCGAGCTCCTCCCCCGCCACGGTGAAGACGAAGTCCGTCTGCTGCTCGGGCACGAACTGCCCCGTGGTCTGGCTGCCCTCGAACAGGCCCTTGCCGAGCAGTCCGCCGGAGCCGATGGCGATGCGCGCCTGGTTGGTGTTGTAGCCGACGCCCGCGGGGTCGAGGGCGGGGTTGGCGAAGGCGGCGAAGCGGTCGATCTGGTACTGGTCCAGGACGCCGAGCTGCCAGACCGCGATCGCGCCGCCCGCGCCGGCCGCGATCAGGCCGAGGACCCAGCGGTTGGAGGCGCCGGAGGCCAGCAGCACGCCGAGCACGATGACCGCCATCACCATGACCGACCCGAGGTCGGGCATCAGCATGACGATCGCCATCGGCAGTATGGCGAAGCCCAGCGACTGGGCGACCGTCCGGTGGTCGGGGAAGAGCCGGTCGCCGGCGTCGACCCGCGCGGACAGCATCATCGCCATGCCCAGGATGATGGTGATCTTGGTGAACTCGGAGGGCTGCAGCGAGAAGCCGCCGCCCAGCACGATCCACGCGTGGGCGCCGTTGACCGTGGAGCCCAGCGGGGTGAGCACCGCGGTCACCAGCAGCACCGAGATGGCGTAGAGCACCGGCACCGCGCCCCGCAGCCGGCGGTGGCCCAGGGCCACCGTGCCGGCGGCGAGGGCGAAGCCGATGGCGGTGTTGAGCATGTGCCGCAGCAGGAAGTAGTACGGGTCCCCGTGGGTGAGCTCCGTGCGGTTGCGCGTCGCGGAGAACACCAGCGCCGTGCCGATCAGGGACAGCGCGAGGGCGGCACCGAGCAGCAGCCAGTCCATCCGGCGCACTATCGAGTCCCGGGCCAGGAGCTTGCCGAGGGTGCCGCGCTCCGGGGTGAAGCGCCGCACCGCGTAGCCCTGTGCGCTCATGACCGGTACCTCCTGCCCGACAGGAGCTTCTCGGTGCGGTCCGGGGGCAGCGCGGCGGTCGCCAGCACGGTGCCCTGCGGCGCGGCGGGCACCTGCGGAACGTCGGCCCAGGAGGCCTTGGTGATCCGGATGGCGCCGTCGGAGTCGATCTTCGGCAGCTTGCTCAGCGGGTGCGGGAGCAGCGCCTTCTTGTTGTCGATCGCCCCGTCCTTCTGGACGCCGTACATGGCCTCGTAGATCTTGCGGACGGCCGGACCGGAACCGCCGGATCCGGTACCGCCCTGGGAGATGGTCATGACGACCGCGTAGTCCTTGCTGTACGTCGTGAACCACGAGGTGGTCTGCTTGCCGGCGACCTCCGCGGTACCCGTCTTGGCGTGCAGCGGGATCTTGTCCTGCGGCCAGCCGCCGAACCGCCAGGCGGCCGTACCGTGGGTGACGACGCCCTCCAGGGCCTCGTTGATGTACTTCAGCGTCTTCTTGGTGGCCGGGGCCTTGCCGTTCACCTTCGGCTTGATCCGGGTGACCTTCTTGCCGTCGGCGCTGATGATCGCCTTGCCGATGGTGGGCTGGTAGAGCGTGCCGCCGTTGGAGATGGCCGAGTAGATGTTGGCCATCTGGATCGGGGTGACGAGGGTGTCGCCCTGGCCGATGGCGTAGTTGACCGAGTCACCGGCGCGCATCACGTAGCCGTCGACGCAGTTCTCGCGCGCGATCTGGCTGGCGTAGTCCTGCTTGTCGCTCTTGGCGACCTTGCACCAGTAGTCCTTGTTGGCCTCGAAGTAGTCCCGCTTCCACTGCCGGTCCGGGATCCGGCCGGGCACCTCGGAGGGCAGGTCGATGCCGGTCACCGAGCCGAGGCCGTACTCCTTGGCGGTCTTGTAGAACCAGTCCTTGGGGTGCTTCTTGGGCTTGGTGCCGCCGTCCTTCAGCCACTGGTCGTACGACAGGCCGTAGAACACGGTGTCGCAGGAGATCTCCAGGGCGTGGGCGAGCGTGATGGAACCGGCGCTCTCGCCCTCGAAGTTGTTGAAGACCCGGCCGCCGATGGTCATCGACGACGGGCAGGGGTAGCGCCCGTTGATGTCGTAGCCGGCCTTCACCGCGGCCGAGGTGGAGATCGCCTTGAAGGTCGAACCGGGGGCCGACTGACCCTGTATGGCCCGGTTGAGCAGCGGGAAGTTGGACTTCTTGCCCGTCAGCTTGGCGTAGTCCTTGGCGGAGATGCCGCCGACCCAGACGTTCGGGTCGTACGTGGGGGCGCTGGCCATCGCGATGACCTGGCCGGTGTGCACGTCCATGACGACGACCGCGCCGGAATCCGCCTTGTAGAGGCTGCCGGTGACCTTGTCGAAGGTCTGCCGGGCGACCTTCATCGCCTCGTTGAGCTCCTTCTCGGCGACCGCCTGGACGCGGGCGTCGATGCTGGTGACCAGGTGGCTGCCCGGCTCCGCGGCGGTCTCGCCCGCCTTGCCGATGACCCGGCCGAGGTTGTCCACCTCGTAGCGGGTGACACCGGCCTTGCCGCGCAGTTCGCTGTCGTAGGTGCGCTCCAGGCCGGAACGGCCGATCTGGTCCGAGCGCAGCAGCGACCGGCCCTCCTTCTCCGCCGCGGTCAGCTCGTCGTCCGTCACGGGCGAGAGGTAACCGAGGACCTGGGAGGTGTTGGACCCGAAGGGCGAGGTGTAGCGGCGCACCGCGGTGGGCTCCGCCGTGATGCCGGGGAAGTCCTCACGGCGCTCCATGATCTGCAGCGCCTGCTGGGTGGTGGCCTCGTCGGTGATGGGGATCGGCTGGTACGGCGAACCGTTCCAGCAGGGCTTGGGGGTCTGCGAGTCGCAGAGCCGGACCTTGCCCTGGACCTCTTCCGGCTTCATGTGCAGCACGGCGGCGAGCCGGGTCAGCACCGCCTTGCCGTCGTCCTTCTGCTTCAGCAGGTCGGTGCGGCTCGCGGAGACCACCAGCCGGGTCTCGTTGTCGGCGAGCGCCACTCCCTTGTCGTCCAGGATCGACCCGCGGACGGCGGGCGCGACGACCTCCTGCACGTTGTTGCTGTTGGCCTGCGCCGTGTACTCCTGGCCGTTGCGGATCTGCAGGAACCACAGCCGCCCGCCGAGGGTGAACAACAGGGACAGGACGAGGATCTGCAGGACCACCAGCCGGATCGTGACGCGCGGCGTCCGACCCGTCTCGGGGATGTTGCTCACGCCGCCACTCCCGCTTCTCCGCCCACTCGGCACGACAGCGCGCGCTTCGTCGTCGGCCGCGGCCCGGCGGCCTCGTGTGCGCCGCTCACAAGCGCCGTCCTCCCTTGGCGACGCTCCCCACCCGGCCCAGCAGGCCCGAGCGCTGGCCGCCGATGCGGGCACCGAAGCCGGGGCCGGAGGCGTCCTCCGCGAGCGTGTCGCCCTGGTACCTGCGGGCCAGCGCCATGATCCACGGCACGGTGAACGGCGCGAGCAGCAGGTCGTACAGGGCGGCGGTGAACAGCAGCTTGCCCAGGCCCACGTGCTGGGCCGCGGTGTCGCCGACGAGGGCGCCCACGGCCGCGTAGAGCACCGTGGAGCCGATGGCGGCGCCGACCACGACCAGCATCGGCCGGGTGGCCGAACGCAACTGGCCGCCGTCGGGCTTGACCAGGCCCGCGATGTAGCCGACGACGCACAGCACGAGGGCGTAGCGGCCCGCGGCGTGGTCGGCGGGCGGGGCGAGGTCGGCGAGCAGGCCGGCGCCGAAGCCGATGAGGCAGCCGGCGACGTGGCCGTACGTCAGTGCGAGGCCCAGGACGACGAGCAGCAGCAGGTCGGGAACGGCACCGGGCAGGTGGAGGCGGGCCAGGACGCACACCTGGAGGACCATTCCGGCGACCACGAGGCCGGTGGCGAGCAGAGCGCGCTTCATCGGACCTCCTCCTGTCCGTAGAGCGAGGACTGAGAGGGGCTCACGCTCGGCGTGGCCGTGACGGTGACCGTCGGGACCGGCTTCGGCCCGGCGGGCAGCACCGAGTCGCGGGGGTCCTTGCGGGGGCCCTGGACGACGACACCGACGATGTCGAGCTTGGTGAAGCCGACGAACGGGGTGACCTCGACCGTACGGGTGAGGCCGCCGCCCGCGCGGTCGACCTTGGCGACCGTGCCGACCGGCACGCCGGGGACGAAGGGCTTGTCCGCCTGCGAACCGAAGGTGACCAGGCGGGAACCCTGCTTCACATGGGCCTTGCCGTTGAGGAGCTGCACCCGCATCGGCCGGTTGCCCTGGCCGGTGGCGAAGCCGAGCTCGGAGGACTTCTCCAGTCGCGTGCCGACCGTGAAGTCCGGGTCGCAGGCGAGCAGGACGGTCGAGGTGGACGGGCCGACGGTGGTGACCCGGCCGACCAGGCCGTCCCCGTTGACCACCGTCATGTCGCGCTGGATGCCGTCGTTGGCACCGGAGTCGATGGTGACCGTCCAGGAGAAGCCCTGGGCGGCTCCTATCGCGATGACCTGCGCGCCCTTGACCCGGTACTGACCGGCTCCGGCGAGCTTGAGCAGCTTGTCGAGTTCGCGGGCCCGCTCGCGCGTGACGTCCTTGCTGCCGAGCTGCTGCTTCAGCTCGGCGTTCTCCCGCTCCAGTTCGCTGATCCGGCTGCTGCGGTCGCCGGAGTCGCGTACCGCGTCCACGGCATTGTCCACCGGGTCGACCGCGGCCGCGACCCCGTCCTCGACGGGGCCGAAGACGGCGGCCGCGGCGGACCGGGCGCCGTCCAGCGGTGAGTCCTCACCGCCGCGGATGTCGACGGTGATCAGCGCGAATGCGATCGCCACCAGCAGTACCAGCAGAAGCCGGCTCTCTCGTGTGTCCCTCACGGGGGCCAGTCCGTGCCTTCCTCGTCAGAGCGTGTGAGCCCGTGGGCCCGATGGGCCGTCCCGGGAAGTAGAACGATCCGGCGTACGGGCGGGACTTCACCCGTACGACGGACCGTGAGGACTCATCTGCGCGGCTGCGCGTCCAGGACCTGCTGCAGCGCCTCGAACTCCTCGACGCACTTGCCGGCGCCGAGGGCCACGCAGTCCAGCGGCGACTCGGCGATGTGGATCGGCATGCCGGTCTCGTGGCGCAGCCGCTCGTCCAGGCCGCGCAGCAGCGCGCCGCCGCCCGCCAGGACGATGCCGCGGTCCATGATGTCGCCGGACAGCTCGGGCGGGCACTTGTCGAGGGTCGTCTTGACCGCGTCGACGATGGCGTTGACCGGCTCCTCGATCGCCTTGCGCACCTCGGCGGCCGAGATGACCACCGTCTTGGGCAGGCCGGAGACCAGGTCGCGGCCGCGGATCTCGGTGTGCTCCTCCTTGTCGACCGCGAAGGCCGAACCGATGGTGAGCTTGATCGATTCCGAGGTGCGCTCGCCCAGCAGGAGGCTGTACTCCTTCTTGATGTGCTGGATGATCGCGTTGTCCAGCTCGTCACCGGCCACCCGGATGGACTGCGCGGTGACGATGCCGCCGAGCGAGATGACGGCGACCTCGGTGGTGCCGCCGCCGATGTCGACGACCATGTTGCCGGTCGCCTCGTGGACCGGGAGCCCGGCGCCGATCGCGGCGGCCATGGGCTCCTCGATGATGTGCACCTGGCGCGCGCCGGCCTGGGTCGCGGCCTCGATGACGGCACGGCGCTCGACCCCGGTGATGCCGGAGGGGACGCAGACCACGACGCGGGGGCGCGCCAGGTAGCGACGCTTGTGGATCTTGAGGATGAAGTAGCGCAGCATGCGTTCGGTGATCTCGAAGTCCGCGATCACCCCGTCCTTGAGAGGACGGACCGCGACGATGTTGCCGGGGGTCCGGCCGATCATCTTCTTCGCTTCGGAGCCGACCGCCAGGATGCCGCCCGTGTTGGTGTTGATGGCGACGACGGATGGCTCGTTGAGGACGATCCCGCGACCCCTGACGTACACCAGCGTGTTGGCGGTGCCGAGGTCGACAGCCATGTCACGGCCGATGAACGACATGTTGTTCGCCATGAGGATACGTCTGGCCTTCCCGAGCTGGAGCGATGTGGGGGTGAGCACGGCGGGTGCGCTGCTGTGCGCTGAGCCGGAGGAGCGGAGATTCCATCGTAGTCGCGCCCGACAGGGCACGGGGTCAGGGTTCCGCCGCCATTGTCATCAGAACACACAGCTGTCCTCAGCAATGGTGACGCCGTGTCGGCGGAATTGGTTCCCCCGAACCCCCGGCATATGCCTTCGGGCGACCGGGAAATTTCCGGCCACCCGTTGAGCTGATCGGGCGTCAGCGGCGGATTCGGGGCGAAACGCCGTGGAGGGTCAGGCCAGGCCGGGGAAGAAGATCTTGATCTCGCGCTCGGCGGATCCCTCGGAGTCCGAGGCGTGGATCAGGTTCTCCCGGACGATGGTGCCGAAGTCGCCGCGGATCGAACCGGGGGCGGCCGCGATCGGATCGGTCGGGCCGGCCAGCGCGCGCAGCCCCTCGATGACCCGCTCCCCCTCGACGACCAGCGCGACGGCCGGACCGGAGGCCATGAACTCCACCAGCGGCTCGTAGAAGGGCCGGCCGACGTGCTCGGCGTAGTGCTGCTCGAGGATCGCGCGGTCGAGCGTGCGCAGCTCCAGCGCGGTGATGCTCCAGCCCGCCTTGCGCTCGATGCGGCCGAGGATCTCGCCGACCAGGCCGCGACGTACGGCGTCCGGCTTGAGAAGGACGAGGGTGCGCTGGGACACGGTGTGACTCCTATGTGCGGGGTGCGGGTACGACGACATTACCGGGGATCTCCACGGCCCACGGCACCCCCTCGGCCCGCGCCGGGCGGGTGCGATCAGGCCGGCTGCGCGGCGCGCGCCGCCTTGGCCTCGTCGACCTTCCTGCCGAAGTGGACGGCCGCCCACCACAGGCCGGCGAAGACCGCACCGAGGAAGAACATCACCGGGACGACGAAGCCGCTCGCGATCAGGCCGGCCTGCAGCACCCAGCCGACGGCCAGGGCGCCGGGCCGCCCGAGCATGCCGCACAGCAGCACGCACAGGGCCATGGCGATGCCGCTGACCGTCCACACCGTGCCGGTCGTCAGCTCCGGCTGCTTCATCGCCACCAGACCGGCGAAGCCGATCACGAAGAACTCACCGATCAGGGTGCTCGCGCACAGGGTCCGCATCCGCTTGGTTCCGCTTCCCGCTCGTCACTTGCGGCCCAGCAGCAGCCGGGCCTCTCCCACGGTGATCACCGATCCGGTGATCAGCACCCCGGCGCCGGAGTACTCGCCCTGCTCCTCGGCGAGGGTCACGGCCGCCTCGATCGCGTCGTCCAGCCGGGGCTCGACCTGCACACGCTCGTCGCCGAAGACCTCGACCGCGAGCGCGGCCAGCTCGTCCACGTCCATCGCGCGATGGGTGGAGTTCTGGGTCACCACGACCTCGGCGAAGACCGGCTCGAAGGCCTCCAGCACGCCCCGTACGTCCTTGTCCCCGCTCGGCCCGACCACGCCCACCAGGTGGGTGAAGCCGAAGGCCTCGCCCACCGCGCCGGCCGCCGCCCGGGCCCCCGCCGGGTTGTGCGCCGCGTCCAGCACGACGGTGGGGCTGCGGCGCACGACCTCCAGCCGGCCCGGGGAGGTCACGTTGGCGAAGGCGGTGCGGACGGTGTCGACGTCGAGGGTGCGGGCGTGCAGGGTGCCGATGCCGAAGAAGGCCTCCACCGCGGCGAGCGCCACGGCCGCGTTGTGGGCCTGGTGCTCACCGTGCAGCGGCAGGAAGACCTGCTCGTACTCCCCGCCCAGGCCGCGCAGGGTCAGCATCTGCCCGCCGACGGCCACCTCGCGGTGCACGACGCCGAACTCCATGCCCTCCCGGGCGACCGTCGCGTCCACCTCGACGGCCCGCTTCAGCAGCACCTGGGCCGCCTCCACGGGCTGCTGGGCCAGCACGACGGTGGCGTCCTTCTTGACGATCCCGCTCTTCTCCACGGCGATCTCGCCCGCCGTCCCGCCCAGGCGGTCGGTGTGGTCCAGGTCGATCGGGGTCACGACGGCGACCGTGCCGTCCACCACGTTGGTCGCGTCCCAGCTGCCGCCCATGCCGACCTCGACGACGGCCACGTCCACCGGGGCGTCGGCGAAGGCGGCGTACGCCATGCCGGTCAGCACCTCGAAGAACGACATCCGGTACGGCTGGGAGGCGTCCACCATCTCCACGTACGGCTTGAGGTCGCGGTAGGTCTCAATGAACCTCTCCGCCGCGATCGGGCGGCCGTCGAGGCTGATCCGCTCGGTGACGGACTGCACGTGCGGGCTGGTGTAGCGGCCGGTGCGCAGGTCGAAGGCGAGCAGCAGCTGCTCGATCATGCGGGCCGTGCTGGTCTTGCCGTTGGTGCCGGTGATGTGGATCGAGGGATAGGCCCGCTGCGGCTCGCCCAGGACGTCCATCAGCGCGCTCATCCGGTCCAGGGACGGTTCCAGCTTCGTCTCCGGCCAGCGTCCGGTGAGCTCCGCCTCGACCTCGCGGAGGGCCTTGTCGACCTCCGGGTCGGCGGGGCGGGCGGGGACGCCGTCGTCCTGCGGCACCGGTCCCCCGGCCCGGAGGGTACGGCTGCCCGCCTCGATCACCGCCAGATCGGCCTCACGGCCGGAGTCGGTACCGGCTTCGTCCTCGTCGTCGCCGCCGAGGCCCATCGCGGCCAGCGGATCGGACAGGGGTTCGTCGTTCTCGGGGCGCGGATAGCTCACGAGCTCATTGTACGAAGCGGGCAGATCGACCCGGGGCGTGGGGGGGGGGGGGGGGGGGGGCCCCCCCCCCCCCCCCCCCCCCCCCCCGCCGCGCGCCTCGCGCGCGGGGGGTGGGGGGGGGGGGCCACCGCGCCCGCCCCCCGCGCGCCCTGCGCACCGTACTGGGTTTGGTGGTTCGGGGGCGCCGTATCCCACAGGTTCTTTTTTTACTAGGGGGGATTACCGCCGGGGGGGGGGGGCTGGGGTTCCCGCCCCCCCACCCCGACACGTCAGCCCTGCGGCAGCGAGGACAGCTGCGCGGTGATGCGGGCGATGTCCGCCTCGGCCGCCTCCAGGCGGGTGCGGATCTTGGCGACGACCGGTTCCGGCGCCTTCGCCAGGAACGCCTCGTTGCCCAGCTTCGCCGTGGCCTGCGCCTTCTCCTTCTCGGCCGCGGCCAGGTCCTTGGCGAGCCGCTTGCGCTCGGCCCCGACGTCGATCGCCCCGGACAGGTCCAGCGCGACCGTCACGCCCGCGACCGGGAGGGTGGCCGTCGCGGTGAACGCCTCGCCCTCCGGCTGCAGACGCAGCAGCTGGCGGACCGCCGCCTCGTGGGCCTCCAGGCCGGTGGAGCCGAGGTCGAGCCGGGCCGGGACCTTCTGGCCCGGCTGCAGGCCCTGGTCGGCGCGGAACCGCCGGACCTCGGTGACCAGCGACTGGACCGCCGCGATCTCCTTCTCGGCGGCCGCGTCGCGGAACCCCGAGTCGGCCGGCCAGTCGGCGATCACGATCGACTCGCGCCCGGTGAGCGTGGTCCACAGCGTCTCGGTGACGAAGGGGACCACCGGGTGCAGCAGCCGCAGCAGCTTGTCCAGGACCTCGCCCAGCACACGGCGCGAGACCTCGGCCGGACGGCCACCCGCCATGAAGGTCGTCTTGGAGAGCTCGACGTACCAGTCGAAGACCTCGTCCCACGCGAAGTGGAAGAGGACGTCGCTGAGCTTGGCGAACTGGTAGTCGTCGTAGAGCGCGTCCGCCTCGGCGACCGTGGCGTTCAGCCGGGACAGGATCCACCGGTCGATCGCCGACAGCTCCTCGGCCGCGGGCAGGTCGCCCTCGACCGTGGCGCCGTTCATCAGCGCGAAGCGCGTGGCGTTCCAGATCTTGTTGGTGAAGTTCCGGGAGCCCTGGACCCAGTCCTCGCCGATCGGCACGTCGGTGCCGGGGTTGGCGCCGCGCGCGAGCGTGAAGCGCAGCGCGTCGGAGCCGTAGGTGTCCATCCAGTCCAGCGGGTTGACCGCGTTGCCGAAGGACTTCGACATCTTCTTGCCGAACTGGTCGCGGACCATGCCGTGCAGCGCGATGGTGTGGAACGGCGGGGTGCCGTCCATCGCATAGAGGCCGAACATCATCATCCGGGCGACCCAGAAGAAGAGGATGTCGTACCCGGTGACCAGGACGGAGTTCGGATAGAACTTCGCGAGGCTCTCGGTCTCCTCCGGCCAGCCGAGCGTGGAGAACGGCCACAGACCCGAGGAGAACCAGGTGTCGAGGACGTCGGTCTCCTGGGTCCAGCCCTCGCCGCCCGGGGGCTCCTCGTCGGGGCCGACGCAGACGATCTCGCCGTCCGGCCCGTACCAGACCGGGATGCGGTGGCCCCACCACAGCTGGCGCGAGATGCACCAGTCGTGGAGGTTGTCGACCCAGTCGAAGTAGCGCTTCTCCATCTCCTGGGGGTGGATCTTGACCTTGCCGTCGCGGACGGCGTCACCGGCCGCCTTCGCCAGCGGGCCGACCTTGACCCACCACTGCATGGACAGCCGCGGCTCGATGGTGGTCTTGCAGCGCGAGCAGTGGCCGACGGAGTGGACGTACGGGCGCTTCTCGGCGACGATCCGGCCTTCGGCGCGCAGCGCGGCGACGATGGCGGAGCGGGCCTCCAGACGGTCCAGCCCCTGGAAGGGACCGTGCGCGGTGATGACCGCGCGCTCGTCCATGACGGCGAGGTTCGGCAGACCGTGGCGCTGGCCGATCTCGAAGTCGTTCGGGTCGTGCGCGGGCGTGACCTTGACGGCGCCCGTGCCGAACTGCGGGTCGACGTGCTCGTCGGCGACGACCGGGATGCGGCGGCCGGTGAGCGGCAGCTCGATCTCGCGGCCGACGAGGTGCCGGTAGCGCTCGTCTTCCGGGTGGACGGCGACGGCGGTGTCGCCGAGCATCGTCTCGGCGCGGGTCGTCGCGACGACGATGGAGTCCTCGCCCTCGCCGTAGCGGATGGAGACCAGCTCGCCGTCGTCGTCCTGGTACTCGACCTCGATGTCCGAGATGGCCGTCAGACAGCGCGGGCACCAGTTGATGATGCGCTCGGCGCGGTAGATGAGCTCGTCGTCGTAGAGCTTCTTGAAGATGGTCTGGACGGCCTTGGACAGGCCCTCGTCCATGGTGAAGCGCTCGCGCGACCAGGCGACGCCGTCTCCGAGGCGCCGCATCTGCCCGGAGATCTGCCCGCCGGACTCCGCCTTCCACTGCCAGACGCGCTCGATGAACGCCTCGCGGCCGAGGTCGTGGCGGGACTTGCCCTCCTTGGCGAGCTCGCGCTCGACCACGTTCTGCGTGGCGATGCCCGCGTGGTCCATGCCGGGCTGCCACAGCGTCTCGTACCCCTGCATCCGCTTGCGGCGCGTGAGGGCGTCGATCAGCGTGTGCTCGAAGGCGTGGCCCAGGTGGAGGCTGCCGGTGACGTTCGGCGGCGGGATGACGATGGTGTACGGCGGCTTGTCGCTCTTGGCGTCGGCCTCGAAGTAACCGCGCTCTACCCAGCGCTCGTACAGGGGCCCCTCTACCTCGGCCGGCGCGTACTGGGTCGGCAGTTCGGGGGTCGCGCTGTTCGGTCCGCTCGTGGCGGCCTGCTGAGTGTTGTCGGTCACGGCGCTCAGTTTACGGGCGGGGCGGGCCCCGTTACGAATCCGCCGGCGCCCGGGCACGGGGCGGTGGGAACGGGGGCGGCGGAAGCGTGCCCGCCGCGGGGCCCGGCCGGGGCCTCCGCCGCCGCCCGGATCGGGGCGGCCCCCGCGGAGCCGGCCCGCGGGACACAGCGGGGCGACCGGCCGGCCGGGCGGGCTGGCGGGCGGGGCACCCAGCCGGTCCCCCGGGTGCGGAGGCGGATCGCCAACGGCCGGTGGCCGGAGCGGCCCTGACGGCAGCTCGGCGGATGGGACGGGAGAGTGCCACCCGGCCGCATCGCGGCCATGGTGATCAACCGGGCATCTGCACCGTCTTGTTACCAAGTCCTGACGACCCCGATGTAAAGACGGCTTAAACAGTCCGCAAGGATGATTGCGAGGAGACAGCAGTTCAACGAGGGGACTCACCGATGAGCTTCAACCAGCCGCCGCCACAGCCGGGTTACGGGGGTCAGCCCGGCTACGGGGGCCAGCCCGGCCAGCCCCAGCAGCCGCCGGTCCCGCCCGGCCCGCCCCAGCAGCCCGCACCGGGGTACGGCTACCCGCAGCAGCCCACGGCCCCGCAGCCGCCCGCCGGCTACGGCCACCCCCAGCAGCCGGGTCCCTACGGGCAGCCGGGTCCGTACGGGCAGCCGGCCGGTGCCTGGGGCACCCCGCCACCGCCGCCGTCGTCGGGCGGCAAGGGCAAGGTCATCGGCATCGTGGTCGGCCTCGTGGTCGCCGCCGCGGTCATCGGCGGCGGCATCCTCTTCCTCATGAGCAGCAGCAGCGGCGGTGGCTACAAGCTGACGACACCGGCGACGGTGGTGGACGGCAAGTACAGCAAGTCCAGCCAGAAGCTCGCGGAGTCCGAGTCCGGCAGCGACAAGTACATCTCGAACGGCACCTCGATCTCCGCCGCCTACACGAGCGCGAACGAGCAGATCGGGTTCGGCGGTGCCTACGGCGGGATCGACGACCCCGGCGCCGCGGTCGACAAGATGATCTCGGCGGCCCTGGCGGGGAGCACGGCCACCGAGCAGCACCCGGCCGGCTTCGACGGCGAGGTGATGAAGTGCGGGGAGAAGGACTACGGCGTCTTCAAGTCCCCCTTCTGCGTGTGGGGTGACGACAGCACCGTCGCGCTGCTGATCTGGTCCCCCTCCACGGAGGCGGCCGGCTCCGGCAGCATCCCCGACGCCCCGTCCGTCTCCGACTTCGCTGAGACCACGGCGAAGTTCCGGAACGACGTCCGCGTCAAGAAGTAGCCGTCCCACCACACGTGAGGGGGCGCCCGGCGGATGCCGGGCGCCCCCTCACGTGTGCGGGTGGGTGCGCGCTACGCGCTCTTCTGCTCGCCCTTGCCGATGATGCGGGGCTCGCGCGGGACCAGGGTCGGGTTCACGTTGGAGTGGACGACGTCCTCGGTGATGACGACGCGGGCGACGTCCTTGCGCGAGGGCACCTCGTACATCACCGACATCAGCACCTCCTCCATGATGGCGCGCAGGCCCCGGGCGCCGGTCTGGCGGAGGATGGCCTGGTCGGCGATGGCCTCCAGGGCGCCGCGTTCGAACTCGAGCTCGACGCCGTCGAGCTCGAAGAGCCGCTGGTACTGCTTGACCAGGGCGTTGCGCGGCTCGACCAGGATCTGCAGCAGCGCCTCACGGTCGAGGTTGTGCACGCTGGTGATGACCGGGAGCCGGCCGATGAACTCGGGGATCATGCCGAACTTCACCAGGTCCTCCGGCATGACCTCGGAGAACTGGTCCGCGGAGTCCATCTCGCGCTTGGAGCGGATGGTCGCGCCGAAGCCGATGCCCTTGGCACCGGCCCGGGACTCGATGATCTTCTCCAGACCGGCGAAGGCACCGCCGACGATGAAGAGCACGTTGGTGGTGTCGATCTGGATGAACTCCTGGTGCGGGTGCTTGCGCCCGCCCTGCGGCGGCACCGAGGCCGTGGTGCCCTCCAGGATCTTCAGCAGGGCCTGCTGCACGCCCTCGCCGGAGACGTCCCGGGTGATCGACGGGTTCTCGCTCTTGCGGGCGACCTTGTCGATCTCGTCGATGTAGATGATCCCCGTCTCGGCCTTCTTGACGTCGTAGTCGGCCGCCTGGATCAGCTTGAGCAGGATGTTCTCGACGTCCTCGCCGACGTACCCGGCCTCGGTCAGCGCCGTGGCGTCCGCGATGGCGAACGGCACGTTCAGCATGCGGGCCAGCGTCTGGGCGAGCAGGGTCTTGCCGGAGCCCGTGGGGCCGAGCAGCAGGATGTTGGACTTGGCGAGCTCGATGCCGTCGTCGTGGCCGCGGCCGCCGCCGTTCTCACCCGCCTGCACCCGCTTGTAGTGGTTGTACACCGCGACCGAGAGCGCCTTCTTCGCCGGCTCCTGGCCGACGACGTAGCTCTCGAGGAACTCGTAGATCTCGCGCGGCTTCGGCAGGTCCTCCCACCGCACCTCGGAGGACTCGGCGAGCTCCTCCTCGATGATCTCGTTGCAGAGGTCGATGCACTCGTCGCAGATGTACACACCGGGTCCTGCGATGAGCTTCTTCACCTGCTTCTGGCTCTTTCCGCAGAACGAGCACTTGAGCAGATCGCCGCCGTCACCGATGCGTGCCACGAGGTGCTTCCCCTTCGCCTGGGTCCCGTCAGTTCGACGAGTCCTGGTGCTTGCCTATCGACGGTACCTTGCCGCGCCCCCAGTGCGGGCCCCCCTTGGAGCTACTGGGCCGTGACCTGCACAACCCGGTCGCCCCAAGAGGGGACTTCTTGTCGCAGAATGCCCTGCCGGGCGTCAGACCGCGACCGACGACCCCTTGCGGGTCGAGACGATCTGGTCGACCAGACCGTAGGAGAGGGCCTCCTCGGCCGTGAGGATCTTGTCGCGCTCGATGTCGTCGCGGATCTTCTCGATCGGGGTGCTGGAGTGCTTGGCCAGCATCTCCTCCAGCTGGGCCCGCATCCGCAGGATCTCGTTGGCGGCGATCTCCAGGTCCGAGACCTGGCCGCGGCCGGTCTCGCTGTACGGCTGGTGGATCAGGATGCGGGCGTTCGGCAGCGCCATCCGCTTGCCGGGGGTGCCGGCGGCGAGCAGCACGGCCGCGGCGGAGGCCGCCTGGCCCATGCAGACCGTCTGGATGTCGGGCTTCACGAACTGCATCGTGTCGTAGATGGCCGTCAGCGCCGTGAAGGAGCCGCCGGGGCTGTTGATGTAGACCGAGATGTCGCGGTCCGGATCCATCGACTCCAGGCACAGCAGCTGTGCCATGACGTCGTTGGCGGAGGCGTCGTCGATCTGCACCCCGAGGAAGATCACGCGCTCCTCGAAGAGCTTCGCGTACGGGTCGTACTCGCGGACGCCCTGGGAGGTGCGCTCCACGAAGCGCGGGACGACGTAGCGGGCCTCGGCGGCGTTCACGCGGTCGTACAGGCCGCTGCCGGGGAAGTTCTGGGTGGTCACGTTCACCGTCCTGGAGATGAGCAGTGGGCTGGGGTCGGTCCTGCGGGGCTGTACGGGCTCGCGGCCCGGTCAGGCCCCGGTGCCGCCGCCGCCCGGCACGTTCACGGCGTGCGTGATGACGTCGTCGATCAGGCCGTACTCCTTGGCCGCATCGGCGGAGAACCAGCGGTCGCGGTCGGAGTCGCGGGTGATGGCCTCGACGCTCTGGCCGGAGTGCTCCGCGATCAGCTCGGCCATCCGCTTCTTCGTGCGGAGGAGCTGCTCGGCGTGGATCTTGATGTCCGAGGCCGAGCCCGCCAGACCGGCGGACGGCTGGTGCATCAGGATGTCGGTGTTCGGCAGCGCGAAGCGCTTGCCGGGAGTACCGGCGGTCAGCAGGAACTGGCCCATGGAGGCCGCCAGGCCCATGGCGATGGTGACGACGTCGTTCTTGATGAACTGCATGGTGTCGTAGATCGCCATGCCGGCCGTCACGGAGCCGCCGGGGCTGTTGATGTAGAGGTAGATGTCCTTGTCCGGCTCGGCGGCAAGGAGGAGCAGCTGCGCGGTGATCTTGTTGGCGATGTCGTCGTCCACCGGCTGGCCGAGGAAGATGATCCGCTCGCCGAGCAGCCGGTTGTAGACCTGGTCGCCGAGGCCACCGATGGTCGGCTCGCCGGCGGCGGAAGGCATCGGAGTCGTCACGTATCCACCTGCTCGTTGTCGGACGGCGCGGACGCCGTCACAGGGTCTTCTCGTAGGGCACGGGCCCTCGTACTTACGGACCCTAACGCGCAGGTGGGGCCCGGCAATCCCCCACGCGGAACTGTTCGCTGTGAGCGCAGGGAGGGGGTAAGCGGAGAGCGAAAAGGAGCAGAACGGGCCCGGACGCTCTGGTCGTCCGGGCCCGTCGGATGTCGCTGCGGGACGAGGCTCAGGCCTCGGAGCCCTCACCCTTGGCGGTCTCGGCGTCCGCGTCCTCGGAGGTGGCCTGGACCGTCTCGCCGGTCTCGTCCTCCTCGTCCTCCAGGTCGACGACCTCGCCGTTGGTGTCCTTGACCGTGGCGGCCTCGACGACCAGGGCCAGCGCCTTGCCACGGGCGACCTCGCCGACGAGCAGCGGCACCTGGCCGCCCTCGACGACCGCCTGGGCGAACTGGTCCGGGCTCATGCCGGAGGAGGCGGCGCGGCGCATGAGGTGCTCGGTGAGCTCCTCCTGGTTGACCGAGAGCTTCTCGGTGTTGACGAGCTCGTCGAGGACGAACTGGGTCTTGATGCCCTTCTTCGCCTGCCCCTCGATCTCCTCGTCGTACTCCTCGCGGGTCTTGCCCTCGTTCTCGAGGAAGGAGTCCCAGTCCAGGCCCATGGCCGGGAACTGGTGGTGCTCGAGGTTGTGGACGCGGGTCTCGATCTCGTCCTTGAGGAGCTTCTCCGGCAGCGGGATCTCGACCAGCTCCAGGAGGGCGTCCAGCACCTTCTCCTGGGCCTGGGTGGCCTGGTCGTACTGCTTGATACGCTCCTGGCGCTTCACGGCGTCGGCGCGGAGCTCCTCGAGGGTGTCGAACTCGCTCGCCAGCTGGGCGAAGTCGTCGTCCAGCTCGGGCAGCTCGCGGGCCTGGACGGTGGTGACGTCCACCTTGACCTGGGCCTCCTTGCCAGCGGCGGAGCCGCCCTTGAGCTCGGAGGTGAAGGTGGCCGAGCCGCCGGCCTCCAGGCCGACGAGGGCCTCGTCGATGCCGTCGAGCAGCTGGCCGGAGCCGATGGTGTAGGTGACGCCGGAGGCGACGCCGTCCTCCAGCACCTCGCCCTCGACCGACGCCTCCAGGTCGATGACCACGACGTCGCCGTCGGCGGCGGCGCGCTCCACGACGGTGGTGGAGGCGAAGCGCTCCCGCAGCTGCTCCAGGGCCTTGTCGACGTCCTCGTCGGACACCTCGACGGCGTCGACGGTGACCTCGATGCCGGAGTAGTCCGGGATCTCGATGACCGGACGGATGTCCACCTCGGCGGTGAACTTCAGCTCCTGGCCGTCGTTGAACTCGGTGATGTCCACCTCGGGCTGGCCGAGGACGTTGAGCTCGCCCTCGTTGACCGCCTCCGTGTAGAACTTCGGCAGTGCGTCGTTGATGGCCTCTTCGAGGACCGCGCCACGGCCGAACCGCTGGTCGATGACGCGCGCGGGGATCTTGCCCTTACGGAAGCCCGGCACCGTGACCTGCTGGTTGATCTTCTTGTACGCCGCGTCGAGGCTGGGCTTGAGCTCCTCGAAGGGCACCTCGACAGTGAGTCGAACCCGGGTCGGGTTCAGAGTCTCGACGGCGCTCTTCACGGTTGGGTCTCCTTGGGGGCTTTACGTTGATGGGCGGCCGCTCGGCGATCATGCGGGGCGGCTGGTGTTCGACCTGGCTTTTCCGCGTATCGCGTGGCCGACGACCCATCCTACCGGTACCACAATCCTGCGGCCGGGCCTGCTCGGCAGGACGGCCGAGCACTGGTCGGGGTGGCCGGATTCGAACCGACGACCTTCCGCTCCCAAAGCGGACGCGCTACCAAGCTGCGCCACACCCCGTCGGTGCGACACGTAGAGTACATGCCTCCGCACACCCTGACGGCCAAATATGCCGTGCGTGGGAGCCGGGTCGATCGGCTACGATCTGATGTGCCAGACTGACTGGCCGTTGCGGGCGTAGCTCAATGGTAGAGCCCCAGTCTTCCAAACTGGCTACGCGGGTTCGATTCCCGTCGCCCGCTCTGCAGGACGTAGGCCCAGGTCAGGGGTGGATTCCCCCGGCCTGGGCCTACGTCGTTCACGGTCCGATCCGGGCCGCCGTGCCACACACGTGCCACACGGATCACGTCGGCCGTTGGCGAGCGGATTCGATGAGGGCACTCACGGCGTCGGCGATCACGCGTTCTCGCTGGGCGCTGGCGTGCTGATAGATCAACGCGGCACGGGGCGAGCTGTGCCCCATCCGGGTCATGAGTTCCTTCGTGCTGGCGCCCGTCGAGGCCGCCAAGGTGTTGCCGGTGTGGCGGAGGTCGTGGAAGTGCAGACCCTTGACGTTCACCGCCGCGCACGCCTTGCGCCACAACCTGTTGAAGTGGTTCCGCCGGGGCGTAGCGCCCTTGGGCCCTTTGAAGACACGCCCGTCCGGCCCGGTCTCGGCATAAATGCGCAGATGACTGACCACCTCGGCGTGGATCACGGCGGGAATGCCCACGGTCCGGGCGCCCGCTTCGCTCTTCGGCTGCTTGATCAGCCTTTGACCGCTCTGCAACTCGGCGACTGCCCGGCGCACGCGGATCGTCCCCGCGTCGATGTCGATGTCCCGCCGACGCAGGCCCACCAGTTCACCCCAACGGAGGCCGCACAAGGCCGCGATCAACACCAGAACGCGGTAGCGCGGCTGGATCGCTCCCGCCACGGCGTAGACCTCCGCCACGGTCGCAGTCGGGCGCTCAGGGGTTGGCGCCGTGCTCGCTCCTTTGATCCGGCACGGATTGCGGCGGATGACCCGGTCCTCGGCAGCCGTAGTCAGGATGGCCCTGAGCAGTGCATACGCTTTCGCAACGGTAGACGGCCCGACGCCCGCATCCAGCCGGTCAGCCCGCCAGGCCCGCACGCCGGCGGGGGTGATGTCGGCGACAGGGACCGCCTCGAAGGTCGGCCCCAAGTGCAGGCGGAGCAGTGACCCGTACAGCTCCGCCGTCCGCGGGCTCACACCCCGCTCAGCGATCCAGGTTCGGGCGTACACGCCAAACCGCACCGCGCCCACGTCAGGATCGATCCACTCACCTCGGCGCACTTCGGTCTGCTTGTCGGCCAGCCAGTCGTCCGCCTCCCGCTTCAGCCGGAAGGTGTTGGGCGCAGGACGCATCTGACCGTCCGGGCCCCGATAGCGAGCCTGATAGCGGCCCGAGGCGAGCTTGCGCACACTGCCGAACTGCCTTTTCTTCCCAGCCATTACGCCACCACCCGCAGACATGGAGCCGCAGCGGCCGGGCGTACCGTGTTCGACGCGATGAACGCGGACACGGCGCTCTCGGGGATGCGGACGTGGCGGCCGACCTTGACGAAGGCGATTCGGCGCTCCTCGATCAGACGGCGGGGGAAACGGACGCTGGTCCCCAGCAGTTCCGCGACTTCTTGCACGGTCAGGAGTCGATCCACGCTCACCACTCCCCCGGCTCATCGTCGGGCAAGTCGGCGAGTGCTTCGCGGGCGGTCTCGCGGTTGGTGCGGATGTCCCGGGCAATCGAGGCGGCGAGCCAGGACTCTCCCGGCGTGTGGCCGTGTCCGGCGTAGGTCCAGTGGGCGAGCACGAGCGTGGAACCCTCCAAGGTGTCGTCGGGGTCGGGTAAGCCGCGCTGCTGGCGTTCCTGGCGGGCGCGGTAGTCGGCGCGGACCTGGCGCAACGCGGTGAGGGTGGTGGAGTAGCGGCGGGATTTGGTGGAGAAGTGGCCGCGGAAGCCGAGCATGTGGGCCCACTGCGCGAGCTTGCGGTCCGGGTAGTGCGGGTCGAGGTCGAAGCACGCTTCGATCAGGCGGCGTGTGTGCGCGGGCAGATCGGTCAGCTTGTCCAGCTCCGCCAGTTCCCCAATGCGGCGGTCCACGGTGCCGGTGGTCTCGGCTGCTTTGGTGGCGTACTTGGCCACGTAGGCGGCGACGGCCTGTTCCGTCAGCTCCTGGCCGTCGTCGGCGCCGATGGGGCGGACGTCGACCTGCTTACCCCAGCGCAAGACGCGGGCCGGGTGGGTGCCGGCCACCGAGGGCAGCGGGACGGAGACCCGTCCGGCAGCGGCGCGGATCGCGGAATCCAGCAACGCCACAGTCGCCCATGGTGGCGGGGCGTCGTCGGGTCCGGCAGGGCCGTCGAGGCGGACGATGGCGTGGAAGTGCACGGCGCCGCGCTTTTGGTACTCGGCGACCTTGCCGAAGGAGACCCGGCACACCTCCTGCATGGCCGTCTGGGAGAGTCCGGCGCGGGCAGCGATCTCCCGGCGCAGATAGATGGTGAACCGGCGCCACAGGTCGCCCGCGTGGTTGTTCCACAGCACCGCACCCGCGTAGTCGTACCGCTCCGGATCCAAGGGCGTGCCGATCGCCGGGTCGTGCTCGCCGTGGGCGACGCCGCAGCGACAGCGGCCGGTGTCGGGGCGGTTGTGGACCGGCCCGAACGAGGGGGCCGTCAGGGTGGCGAAGACCTTGGGATGGGTGCGGACCGAGACCGGCACGTCCTTACGCTCATCCCCGGTCAGCCCCGCGCGGATCAGGTGGAAGGTATCGCCCGCGTAGGTCCAGGCGCACGAGGGGCAGCGAGAAGCACGGCGGTTGCCGCACGCCACCCGTAACCGGCCCCCAGGCTCCCCCTCGGTCGAGTACGAGTACAGGACTTCCCCGGACTTGGCGTCACGGGTGACGGTCAGTCCTTGCAGGTGGATCGGGTCGGCGCAGCCTCCGGTGCGCTGGACCTGTTCGCGCCAGCGCTCGAAGCCCGGATCATTGGCGACCCGAAGCGCGTCGGCCAGGGTCAGCGGCTCAGTGCCGCAGGCGGCCGCAACATCAGCCACGGCCGCCGGGGCAACCTGCGTCAAGGTCACGCGACCACCGCCATCACGGCATCCGGGACCAGGGCGCGCAGCCGTTCGATGTGGGCGGTGAAGCGGGCCTGCGTCCGGTCGCTGAGGCCCTGCGCGGGCAGGCTGGCCAGGGTGTACTCCTCCAGGCCCGAACCGACGCACGTCTCGCAGAAGATGCAGGGAGACAACTCCGCGGCCCAACCGGTCCCCTCGCAGTCCGCGCAGGGACCCCAGGGACGGGAGGTCAGCCAGTACAGGCAGTCGGCGGGGACGGCACACCGGGTCTCGCCGCAGGCCGGGCAACCGCGCCCGGAACCAGACCGGACAGTGAGAGCAGATTCAGGCATGATGGGAACTCCCCTTTGTGGGATCAGGGAGCGGCGCATCTGCTTGGCGGTAGGGGCGTCGCTCCTTCTCGTTGACCGAACGGCCGATGATCACTCTCAGGAGTGAAGCATCGACTAAGGGAAAGGTTATAACGAGTAGGACGACTTGCCAAGGGTGCGCTGAGGTCTATCTATCAGCGGTCAGGAGATGCATGGTCTACTTGTTCTATCGAGTAGACGGAGAGACCAGCGCGATGGCCACATTCCAGGGGCGACCGGCGTACTTGCAGATCGCCGACGACATCCGACAGCAGATCACCGGCGACACTCTGCGCGCCGGAGACAAGCTGCCGTCCGAGTCCGAACTGATGACCGACTACGGCGTATCGCGCATCGTGATCCGCAACGCGGTGGAAGTCCTGCAGAACGAAGGCTTGGTCATCAAGCAGCAGGGCCGGGGCACCTTCGTCCGCGAGCAACGCCCCATGCGCCGGCGGGTCCTCGGCGACCTCTACGGCAAGAGGCCGACCAGCTCACCCATGAAGCGCGCCACCGAAGCCGAGGGCCGCCGCTCCGAATGGGAGTACCAGAGCCGCCGCACCACGGCGACGAAGGCGATCGCCGAGCGTCTCGGCATCGAGCCGGGCGACCCGGTGACGCGGACCAACTACCGGTTCTTCGCAGACGACGAGCCCATCATGCTGTCCACCTCATACGAAGCACTCGCCACCACCGAGGGGACGCCCGTCGAGCAACCGGAAGGCGGTGCGATCACCGGCGTGGTCCCCCGCATGGACGCAATTGGGCTGCACATCACCCACGTGACCGAGGACGTGAACGCCCGAGCTCCGCGCCCATACGAGAGCGAGTCCTTGCAGATCGCGCCCGGCGTGCCCGTCATGGCGATCACCCGGACCTACTTCGCCGGAGAACGCCCGGTCGAGACGGCCGACATCATCGTCGCAGCCGATCGCTACACGCTGACCTACAACGTGCCAGTGCCAGCGGCCGACGGGGCTTGACCAGCCCTGTTACCGATTTCTCTACCTCATCAAGGCACCCGGCGTCGCTCACGCTCCGCCGGGCGCGCGGCCCGCGTCCGGCCGCGCCCACGCTCCTGCCTCCGTCCCGCTCGGCGCGCCGTCCGCCGCCACGCGCCCACAAGGTAGGCCGAGGGCATGAGGTCAGAACCGCGGCGGCTGGGGCGACCGGCACTCCGAGGCTTTACGCAGCCACCATGGGGCGAGCCTCGAAGATCGGGGCCCACATCGGGCTATTGCGGGCAGGCAAGGAGCCAGCCCGATTCGCGGCCAGCGTACGGGCCCCGATCTCTCGCCCCATGGCAGCTCCAGCCCAAAGCCTCTACGCACCAGCCGCGCGGTAGCGTGCGGGCGTGCGAACTGTCCGCGCCGATAGGTCACCAGCGTCACTGGCTCAGGTGGCCTTCGCTGAATTTTCGAGGGGAGGCGTCCTGGTGAGCGAGCAGCCCCTGGTCGAAAGGCTCCAGCACATCATGCCGCCGCACGAGGGCGCCGGCGACGTGGTGGACTGGCAAGCGGCCGAGAATTCTTGGGGGGTCGCTTTCCCCGCGGACTACAAGGAGTTCGTGGCCGTGTACGGAGCCGGAGAGGTCGACGCATTTCTGACATTCCTCACCCCAGGGCTGATCGACGCCCCGATCCCCTCGGACGGCATGGTGGAGGAAACGCGTCACGCGCGGCAGATGTGGCGCGAGTATCCATCGGAGCGGTCCGTCCCTGGGGATGCCGTGCCGCCGGTCATCGCGTGGGGTGTCAACGCGAGAAGTGACCTGCTGTGCTGGGTGACCACCGAGCGGGACCCGAGCGACTGGCCCGTGGCAGTGTGGAGCCGCGGCAACCTGGGATGGCACTTCTACGCCTGCGGCATGACTGAGTACGTCCTCCGTCTCTTCGAGGGGGAGTTCGACGACATGTGGAGCACCGCAGGCGGATTCCGTCGCTTCGTTCACGTGCGTGAGGCCCGTCGCCTGTGGGTAGCAGGAATCAACCCCGACACCGGTGAGCCCAATCCATACGCGGATATGTTCGGTCCTCCGCCGTGGCTTTCCGGCTCCGGGTGATCTGCAAGAGTCCTCGCACGCCTCCTGGCCTACGGTTGGCTGGTGCCCGCTCACTCGTAGACGCGGGCAACCCAAGCTGGGCCGTCTACGGGCCGTCCCGGGACGCACAACGACGACCCCGCTGACAACCGTTGACCACTCGTTCGCAGGCCACAGCATTGATCGCCGAAGTAGGCCCAGGTCGGCGTGCCCCCGGATCACTTCCAGAAGAACTGACGGGCGGAAGGGAGCAAGATGACCTCGGTACGTTTCGAAGGACTGACCTCTTGACGATCTTCTTCTGCTCGAAGTGCGGTGGCGCCCTCACTCCCGACCTCGTAGAACTTTCGAGTGTTCCGGAGGTAGCTCCCTCAGCCGACGGCCGGGACGAGAAGTCTCGGCTGGATCATTCGACGGTGCCACGGGGTCACTATGCGATTGACCCGTTGCCCTGGGGCGCACCCTACGTTCCAGCAGGCACGGAGGAGCAGCTTGAACCACCCGGGAGAAGGCTTCTCATGGTCGACAGCCACCGATTGGTGTCGGCAGGTCCGCGGAACACCGTTGTCATCCACCCCGAGGACGCACCTACCCTTCACCCGTTCCTCCAAGGGGACAACAACCTCGGTTGCTGCGGGCCAACTGGCGCACACGGACCCAACCGGAGCTGTCCGTGCGGCTCACGTCTGGCCACGCTCGCAGCCGACTGTATGGGGCCGTGCGAACTCCACCTCGATCCCGTTCGGGTCTACGCCTGGAACGACGACGCGCAGCCATCCTGAAACGCGCGTGCCACAGCCGTGCCAGGTGAGGCGGTGCCGAGCGGGGAGCCACGGGGAACAGCGGCAAGAGCGCCACGCTGCCGCAGGTCAGCGTCTGCCCAGGTGGGGCATGGTTCGCAGCCTCAGTCTTCCAAACTGGCTACGCGGGTTCGATTCCCGTCGCCCGCTCTGCAGGCAAAGGCCCAGGTCAGGGGAGTACCTCCCCGGACCTGGGCCTTTGTGTTCCCCGGCTGCACCGGCCGCCCCGGCCGCCCGCGCGCGGTTCCGGCGGGGTTCCGGGGCGATTCCGGCGCGGGGATGCCCCTTCTTCGCCCCGCCGCGACGACACGCCCGGCGGTGCGGGTCTTCGCGGCCGTCCTGCGGGTACGCCCGTGCGCTCGCCGGCAGGACCGGTCGACTCACCCCATCGGGGGGTGCCCGAGGCGACGGCACATGCCGTCCGGGCGGACGCCCGCGGTGGTCGACCCGGTCGGCGCCGCCGTCGAGTTGGGGGACACGGGGCGCGCTCCGGAGAGGTCCGGAACGTCGTCACGAGGACTTCGCCGGGCTCTGCTCCTCGAGCCAGTCGGCGAACGTCAGGGTGCCGCGGGGGCCGGGACCGGTCGGCAGCAGGCCGCCCTTCCTCATCGCGCCGGGGAAGTAGAGGGGCGCGACCGGCCGCCGGCGCGCGCCGCCCGCGGCGACGAGGCGCCGGGCCAGATCGACCAGGGACTCGACCTGCGGGCCCGCGAATTCGGGGGCCATCCCCCGCGGCCGTTCGAGCGCGAGGCCGACGAGGGCCTCGGCCACTTCCCGTACGGCGACGGGCTGGACCGGCGCCGTCGGCACCAGGGCGATCGGTCCGGGGACACCGCTCAGCGCCTGCCCCACGAACTCGTGGAACTGCGTCGCCCGCATGACGGTCCAGGGCACCGCGCCCGCCCGGATGATCTCCTCCTGCCGCAACTTGCCCGTGTAGTACGGGTGCCCGACCCGGTCGACGCCCACGATCGACGGCGTCACGAGGTGCCCGACCCCGGCGCGCTCGGCGGCCGCGGCGAGGTTCAGCCCCGCCTTCTCGAAGAAGCCCACGGCCACGGACTTGCGGTTCGTGGTCACGTTGCTGACGTCGATCACCACCTCGGCGCCGGTCAGCGCCGCTTCCAGCCCCGACCCGCTGACCAGGTCGACGCCCTGTCCGCGGGACAGCACCACGGGCTCGTGTCCCCGGGCGCGCACCGCCTCCACCACGAACCGTCCGGCCACGCCGGTACCACCGGCAACCGCGATCTTCATGACTGCTCCCGTCCGCTCGGCGCCGCGCGAGAGCGGGGGCAACGGGCCGCACCCTCCACGTCGGCTCCTCTATGGTTACGAACGCGACGGTATCATTCAATACCAGTTTAGGGCGGCGATGACGGCCCCGGCCGGCGCCCCGGGCACCGCGCCGCCCCGGGACCGCGGATCCCCGGACCGGGCGTCTCCGCATGCGTGGGCGCCGGAGTCTGCGCAGGCTGGGAGGTGTGCCGGTGATCCACGGTGAGGAACGATGATCGTTACGGTGGTGTCGATGCCCGAGGGCACCGCCGCCCGCGCCGCCGTGTCGGAGGCGCGTGAGCGTCTGGCGGCGTGCCGGTTCCTGCTCGTGGACATCGAGGTGCCCGGCGAAGGGCCGCCCGACGAGCCGCCGATCGCCCGCGAACTCGGCCTGGACGCCGAGGACCTGGCGTGGCTGGGCCGGGAGGGCGAGGCGGCACGGGCGGAGTTCCACGGGGACAACGCCCGGTTCGTCGTTCCCGTCATCGACGACGGCGAGGTCGTCCACGTCCACGCCTTCGTGACCGAGCGGTACCTGGTCACCGTCCACCGGGGGCCGGACACGCTCGTCGGGCGGTTCATCGCCCGGCTGCCGCACGAACGTCCCGCGGACTCCACCGGCGCGCTGTTCCTGCTGCTGGAGGACGCCCTGGAGACCTTCCGCAAGTCCTCCGTGGAGGCGCTGCTGCAGGTGGAGGACCTCGAGGACGAGATGTTCGAGAGCCGGCACCCGCAGCAGGTGTACCGGCTGGCGCGGCTGCGGCGGCGGGCGGCCCTGCTGCACCACGCCCTGCTGCCGTTCCTGCAGGCGACCGACGAGACCATCACCCGGCGGATGATGAGCGGCAGCTTCCCCGAGGAGCGGCAGCGGCTCGCCGCCTCCTACCAGCGGGCCGCGCGGATGGTGCTCACCAGCATCGAGTCGCTCCAGGACGCGGCGCGGCGGGCCTTCGCCAGTTACTCCTCCCTCGTGTCCGGCGAGCAGAACGGCGTGATCAACCGGCTGGCCATCGTGTCGACGATCTTCCTTCCGCTGACCTTCCTGACCGGCTTCTTCGGCATGAACTTCACCTACATGACGGACGAGTTGGAGAGCAGGATCGTCTTCTGGCTGCTCGCCGTGGGACTGCAGGCGGCCGTCATGCTCGTCGCCGTCTACGTGCTGCACCGCACCCGCATCTGGCGCAAGCTGCGCGACGACGGGCGCGACGAGGGATGAACGCCTCACTACATTGGCGGCATGGAGATCTGGATCAACCCCGCGTGCTCGAAGTGCCGCTCCGCGCTGCACCTGCTGGACGAGGAGGGCGCGCGGTACACCGTGCGCCGCTACCTGGAGGACCCGCCGGACGCCGAGGAGATCCGCGCGGTGCTGGAGCGGCTCGGGCTGGAGCCGTGGGACATCGTGCGGACCCAGGAGGCCGAGGCGAAGGAGCTGGGCCTGAAGGAGTGGCCGCGCGAGCCGGGTGAGCGGGAGCGCTGGATCGGGGCGCTGGCGGCGCACCCGCGGCTGATCCAGCGTCCGATCATCACCGCCGAGGACGGCACGGCGGTCGTCGCCCGCTCCGACGAGGCGGTGCGGGACGCCCTCGGCCGCGTCCCGGGCACGGCCGGGAACCCCGCCTAGAGCACGTGCGGCCCGGCGACGGTGGACGCACCGGGGCGGCCGGGGCGCCCGAGCGGTCACCGGCCGGCCCGGGACCGGGGCTCCGGGGGGAACCTCGACGACCCCGCCTAGCCGACGGGCACGCCCCGCGGACCCTTGATCCGCTTCATGATCATCTGCGAGTTCACCTCGCTGACGCCCGGCAGGGCGATCAGCTTCTCGGTCCAGAAGCGCTCGTAGGCGTCGCTGTCGGCCACCGCGATCCGCAGCAGGCAGCCGGGGGCGCCGTAGAGCCGGTAGGCCTCGACGATGTCGGGGATGGCCTGCACCTGCTCCTCGAAGGCGGCGACGGACTCGCGGTCCCGCCGCACCTCGACGGAGGCGAAGACCTCGAAGCCGCGGCCGACGGCGGCCGGGTCGACGACCGCCCGGTAGCTCTGGATCACCCCGTCCTCCTCCAGCTGGCGTACCCGGCGCAGGCAGGGAGAGGGGGTGAGGCCGACCCGGGCGGCCAGCTCCTGGTTGGTGAGCCGGCCGTCGGCCTGGAGTTCGCGCAAGATTCTTCTGTCAATGGCGTCCATGAGGGCGATAGATACCACGTATGGCAGGTCTACGCGGGCTGATTGGCAATCCGATGCCAGCGATCACCGCATATCCTTGCCGTGGAGGATCGGGCGAACGCACGAGCGAGGGAAACGTGAAGCACATCGTCGTGATCGGCACCGGCGGCACGATCGCCAGCCGGTGGCAGGGGGCCGGGTACGCGGCCGAGGCCGCCGGCCACGAGGTGCTCGCGGCGGGTGCCGTCCCCGAGGGCGTCGAGGTGACCGTCCGCGACCTGTTCACCGTGAACAGCTCGCGGCTGACCTCCGCCCACCAACTGGAGCTGCTGCGGACGGTCCACGAGGTGCTGGCGGACCCGGCCGTGGACGGCGTCGTGGTGACGCACGGCACCGACACCATGGAGGAGTCGGCCTTCCTCCTCGACCTCCACCACGACGACCGGCGCCCGGTGGTCTTCACCGGTGCCCAGCTGCCGCTGGACTCCGTGGACGGGGACGCGGCGGGCAACCTCTACGACGCGCTGCTGACCGCGGCGACCGGCCAGGACATCGGCGTGGTCATCGCCTTCGGCGGCTTCGTGCACGCCGCCCGGGGCACGGTCAAGGCGCACACCCTGGACGTCCGGGCCTTCGCCGACCCCTCGGGACGGCCGCTGGGCCGGGTGAAGTTCGGCGAGATCGCCTGGAACGCCCCGCGGCCGCGCGCCGCGGCGCTGCCGCTGCCGGACCCCGGCACGACGGCACCGCGCGTCGACGTCGTGATGCACCACGTGGACGCCGATCCCGTGCTCTTCGACGCCGCTCTGGGCGCGGGGGCCCAGGGGATCGTGCTGGTCGGCACCGGGGCGGGCAACGCGACGCCCGACTTCGCCGCGGCGGTGCGCCGCGCGGTGGACGCCGGCGTGCTGGTCGCCGTGAGCACCCGGGTGGCGGCCGGGCCGGTGGCCCCGATGTACACCGGGGGCGGCGCGGTGGACCTCGCCGCGGCCGGCGGCGTGCTGGCCGGGACGCTGCGTGCGGGCCAGGCCCGCATCGCCGTGCTGGCGGCGCTGCTGGCCGCGCAGGGCCCCGAGGAGCGCGCCGCCGCGCTGCGCCGCATCATCGGGACGGCCGAGGACCGTACGCCGGCCGCCGCCTGACTCCCCGTCACCCGGTGCGGCCACCGCGCCGGGTGACGGGTGACCTGTGACGGGTGACGGGTGACGCTCAGAGGTTTATCTGGTTGATCGTGTCGGCCAGCGAGTCCAGGAACTTGTTGATCGCCGGGGCCATGCCCGTGGAGGCAAGGAAGAAGCCGAAGAGCGCGGCGATGATCGCCGGGCCGACCTTCAGTGTCTTGCCCCTTATCAGGACGACCATGATGATCGCCAACAACAGCACCACGGACAGGGAGATGGCCACTGGGGATCACATCCTCGGTCTGACGCCTCACCGTTCCGGGGGGAGCCAGGCAGCCGCACCCCCGCGACGTCCATCGTGCCACCTGCCACCGACACCGTGACCCCGCGGGACACCCCTTCCCCGCGCGCCGGGGTCGCACACCTGTGACACAGGACATCGCGATCACTTCTGATCACTTCGGATGAGGCGAATCTCGCAATTGCACGGCACGTTCGAGTGAATTCCTCCAACCTATTTCCCCGCATGTGCACTTGCCACACAAACGATCATCAAAAAACCTGCACAGACGTCAACTCGTCTGCCGATATGCCCTGTTCAACCCTTATATGACCTCCCATAGCGGTACGGAACAGGCAGTGGCATGACACATGTATTACCGGGTAGCAGCGTCGCGACCGCCTTTCCGGCCGAAAATTTACTCAGGCAGAGGCGCCCGCTATGGTGCATCAAATGTTCCGGCTCCCCCACACGAACACCCTGTCCCTCGGCAGGACCCGTACCGGGAATTCCGTTCTCCCCGCTCCGCGCAAGGAGGTCTCCCGCGGCACCGGGCAGGCCGCTCCGGCGAGGTCCTCCGCCCCTGCCGCGTCCTCCCCACCGCCGTCGGCCGGGCGGGAACCGTTCTTCGACAACGCCAAATACCTCGCCATCGTCCTGGTCGCGATGGGCCACGCCTGGGAACCGCTCACCGGGCACAGCAGGGCCGCCGGCGCGCTCTACCTCTTCGTCTACGCCTTCCACATGCCGGCCTTCATCGTCATCTCCGGCTACTTCTCACAGAGTTTCGACGCCCGCCCGGACCGCGTCAGGAGACTGATCACCGGCGTCGCGGTTCCCTACGTGCTCTTCGAAGCCGCGTACTCCCTCTTCAGGAACTGGGCGGACGACTCGACGGCGCCGGTCAGCCTGCTCGACCCCTGGTACCTCACCTGGTTCCTCGTCGCCCTCTTCATCTGGCGCCTCACCGCCCCCATCTGGCGGATCGTCCGGCACCCGGTCGCGGTCGCCCTGGTGATCGCGGCCCTCGCGTCCCTCTCCCCCGGCATCGGCGACGACCTGGAACTCCAGCGTGTCCTGCAGTTCCTGCCGTTCTTCGTGCTCGGCATGTGCCTGAAGGCCGGGCACTTCCGCCTCGTGCGGCGCCGGGCGGTGCGCGTGCTGTCCCTTCCGGTCGGGCTCGCCGCGCTGACCGTGTCCTACTGGGTGGTGCCCCGGATGAACAGGGGGTGGTTCTACCACCGTGCCAGTGCCCAGGAACTGGGCGCGCCCTGGTGGGTGGGACCGGTCATGACACTGGCGCTGTTCGGCTGCTCCCTGGCACTGTCCGTGTGTTTCTTCGCCTGGGTGCCGCGCCGCCGCATGTGGTTCACGGCACTGGGTGCGGGCACGCTCTACGGCTACCTGCTGCACGGTTTCGTCGCCAAGGGCTCGCGCTTCGGCGACTGGTACGACCACGACTGGGTCCACACCCCGCCGGGCCAGGTCGCGGTGACCGCGATCGCCGTCGTGGTGGTCACCGCGTTGTGCACCCCGCCGGTGCAGCGGCTGTTCCGCTTCGCGATGGAACCGAGGATGTCCTGGGCGTTCCGGCCTGCGCCTAGTCCCGGCACACGATGAGCAGGGCGCGGTCGTCGTTGACGTCCTTGGCGACCGCCTCGATGAGCTGCCAGGCCGCGCCGCGGAAGCCGTGCGCCACGTACCGGTCGGCCTCGCCGATCAGCCGGTCGATGCCCTCCGTGAGGTCGCGGCCGGCGGCCTCGACCAGGCCGTCGGTGAAGAGCAGCAGGACGTCGCCGGAGCGCAGGGTGCCCTTCACGCTGTTGAATTCGGCGCCGTCGTACACCCCCAGCAGCGGGCCCTCGGCCGCCTTCTCCTCCCAGCGGCCGGTGCCCGCGCTGAGCTGCATGCCCGGCAGGTGGCCCGCGGAGAGCAGCTCGTAGTCGCCGGTCTCCACGTCGAGCACCAGGTGGACGGAGGTGGCGAAGCCCTCCTCCCAGTTCTGCCGGAGCAGGTAGCCGTTGGCGGCCGTGAGGAAGGCGTGCGGCGGCAGGGAGCCGAGCAGGCCGCCGAAGGCGCCGGACAGCAGGAGCGCGCGCGAGCCGGCGTCCATGCCCTTGCCCGACACGTCGGTGAGGACGGCCTCCAGGATCCGGCCGCCGGAGGTGCGGGTGGCCACCACGAAGTCACCGGAGAAGGACTGGCCGCCGGCCGGCCGCAGCGCCATCTCGGCGTGCCAGCCGTCGGGCAGCCGCGGCAGCCTGCTCTGCACCCGGATGCGTTCGCGCAGGTCGAAGAGCATCGTGCCGCCGCGCATCCAGGGCACGCCGACCCTGGCGCGGAACTGCGCGACGATCAGCCCCGCCAGCGCCACCGCCGCCACGACGAGCACGGTGCCCGGGGTGACCCGGCCGACGCCCTCGCGGTACGGGCCGAGGACGGCGGACTCCACGACCAACGCGGCGGCGCTGGCCCCGTACAGCAGCAGGAGGCTGGAGGGGCGCAGCAGCAGGCCGCCGACGAGGACGGGCAGCACCAGGGTGGTGGGCGGGCACCACTGCGGGGCCAGCACCGTGCCCCAGGCGATCAGGGGCACGCTGATCGTCAGGACGGTCAGGGCGAGCCAGTCGGCCGCGTCGCCGCGGAAGTAGTCCACGGCGGATTTGCGCAGGCCGACCCGGGCCCGGTGGACCGTCCTGCGCCACCGGGCCCTGAATCCGTCTCCTACCGGGCGTCGTGCCATCTTCCCGGCGACCCTATCCACCCTCACCCGTTCTCCGCATCGGAGGTGCCCCTCATGGTGTGCCGATTCGCCTCGGCGACCGGCGAAAACCGCTCGCCCACCCCCGGGGCGGCTGGTAGGCAGGGCACATGACGGTGGAGTTGCGGGTTCTCGAGTCCGAACAGTGGGACGAGTGGTTCAGCACGCTGGAACGCGCTTTCGGCAGCGCGCGCGAGCCTGCGGAGGAGCGGGAGTTCGACCGCGGTGTGACCGAGCTCTCCCGGTCGATCGCGGCATGGGACGGCACGGAGGTCGTCGGCACGGCGGGGGCGTTCTCCTTCCGCATGACCGTGCCGGGCGGCGCGGTGGTCCCGGCGGCCGGCGTCACCATGGTCAGCGTCGCCTCGACGCACCGCCGGCGCGGGCTGCTGACCTCGATGATGCGGCGGCAACTGGACGAGGTGCGCGAACGGGGGGAGCCCCTGGCGGTGCTCACGGCCTCCGAGCCGGCCATCTACGGCCGGTACGGCTACGAGGTCGCCACCCGCCAGATGTCCCTGGAGGTCGACACCCTGCGCGCGGGTCTCACGGTGCCCGCTGGCGCCGACGAGGTCACGCTGCGCTTCGCCGGCCCCGAGGAGTCCCTGGCGGCCTGCGAGGAGGTCTACGCGCGGCTGGTGCCCACCCGGCCGGGCATGCTGGAGCGGCGGCCGAACTGGCAGCGCAAGGGCGTGCTCGACCCGGAGGCGTACCGGGACGGCGCGTCGAACCTGCTCTGCGTGGTCGCCGAGCGGGACGGCGAGGTGCGCGGCTACGCGCGGTACGCGATGAAGTCCGCCTGGAACGCGGTCGGCCCCGACGGAACGGTGGTGCTGCGCGACCTCGAGGCCCTGGATCCGGACACATGTGCGGCGCTGTGGCGCTACCTCTTCGGCATCGACCTCACCTGCCGCATCACCTCCCGCAACCGTCCCGCCGACGACCCGGTCCTGCACCTGGTCGACGACGTCCGCCGCTGCGGCGTGCGCTTCAGGGAGGGCCTGCTGCTGCGCCCGGTCGAGGTGGGCGCGGCCCTGTCGGCCCGTACCTACGCGGCCCCGCTGGACGTCGTGCTGGAGGTCTCGGACCCCTTCTGCCCGTGGAACGAGGGCCGCTGGCGGCTCGGCGGCGACGCCAAGGGCGCCGTCTGCGAGCGCACCACCGACGCCGCCGACCTGACGCTGTCGGTACGCGAGCTCGGAGCGGCCTACCTGGGCGACGTCTCGCTGACCGCGCTCGCGCGGGCCGGCCGCGTACGGGAGGTGCGGCAGGGAGCGCTGCGGGAGGCCGCGGTGGCCTTCGGCGGTGATGTCGCCCCCTGGCTGCCGCACGGTTTCTAGGGCGGGCACGGGGGCCCGGTGACGGTTCCCCGGCACGGGCGGGGCCGGCGTCAGTTCGCGGCGGGCTGGCAGGAGGGGCACCAGAAGAGGTTGCGCGCCACCAGGGAGGCGGTGCGCACCTCGGTGCCGCACAGGTGGCACGGCATCCCGGCGCGGCGGTAGACGTAGACCTCGCCGCCGTGGTCGTCGACGCGCGGCGGACGGCCCATGGCCTCGGGGGTGTGCTCGGGGCGGACGGTGTCGATGCGGTTGTTGCGCACGCCCTCGCGCATCAGGGCCACCAGATCGGCCCAGATCGCGTCCCATCGCGCGCGGTCCAGGTCCCGTCCGGCCAGATACGGGTCGATGCCGTGGCGGAAGAGGACCTCGGCGCGGTAGACGTTGCCGACGCCGGCGACGACCTTCTGGTCCATCAGCAGCGCCGCGACGCTGGTGCGGCTGCGGGCCACGCGGGCCCAGGCGCGCTCCCCGGTGTCGGCCGGCCGGAGCGGGTCCGGGCCGAGCCGGTCGTGTATCGCCTGCTTCTCGGCCCCGGTGATCAGCTCGCAGGCGGTCGGCCCGCGCAGGTCGGCGTGGTGCTCGTCGTCGGCCAGGCGAAGCCTGACCTGGCCGACCGGGGCCCCGCCGGGACCGGTGCCGAAGCCGAACTTCCCGTACAGCCCGAGGTGGACGTGGACCCAGCCGACCGGGCCGAAGCCCAGGAAGAGGTGCTTGCCGTGGGCCTCCGCGGACTCCATGACGGTGCCGTCCAGGAGGGCGGCGCCGTCGGAGAACTTGCCCTGCGGACTGCTCGCGCGGACCACGCGTCCGCCGAAGCGTTCCGCGTGGTCCGCGGCGAGGCGGTGGATCGTGTGCCCCTCGGGCATGCCCGGATCAGCCCTCCTGGGGGTGGTGCGGGGGGATCGGGGGCAGCTCGCCGGTGGTCTCGTACGTGCTGAGCATGCCGATGCGGCGGGTGTGGCGCGGCTCGCCCGAGTAGGGCGTGCCGAGGAAGACCTCGACGAACCCGGTGGCCTCGTCCGTGGTGTGCATGCGGGCGCCGACACTGATCACGTTCGCGTCGTTGTGCTCGCGGCCGAGGGTCGCGGTCTCCCGGCTCCAGGCGAGCACGGCCCGGACGCCCTTGACCTTGTTGGCGGCGATGGCCTCGCCGTTGCCCGAGCCGCCGATCACGATGCCGAGGGAGCCGGGGTCCGCGGCGGTGCCCTCCGCGGCGCGCAGACAGAACGGCGGGTAGTCGTCCTGGGCGTCGTAGACGTGGGGGCCGCAGTCCACGGGCTCGTGCCCGTTGGCCTCGAGCCATCCCACAAGGTGGTTCTTGAGTTCAAAGCCGGCATGGTCGGAACCGAGGTACACGCGCATACGGACGAGTGTCGCACGGGCACGCTGGGCGACATGCCGTGGGTGTTCCGTGAGGGGGATTTGAGCGTGCGCTGAGGGTAGGACAACAAAACGGAATCAAAGGTTCCCTGCTCGCGCCGGGCCGTGTTTCATGCCACCCCATGAGTACACGTCCCCCCACCCCACTGGCCGGCTCCACCGCTCCGGCCCACGAGGCCGCGACGGAGCAGCAGGACGGCTCCGGCCTGAAGGCCGGGCTCAAGAACCGTCACCTGTCGATGATCGCGATCGGCGGTGTGATCGGCGCCGGCCTCTTCGTCGGCTCCGCCTCCGGCATCGCGGCCGCCGGTCCCGGCATCCTCGTGTCGTACGCCCTCGTGGGCGTCATGGTCGTCTTCGTCATGCGCATGCTGGGCGAGATGGCCGCCGCCAACCCCACCTCCGGCTCCTTCTCCGCATACGCCGACCGTGCGCTGGGCCGCTGGGCCGGCTTCTCCATCGGCTGGCTGTACTGGTTCTTCTGGGTCGTGGTGCTGGCGGTCGAGGCGACCGCCGGGGCCAAGATCCTGGAGGGCTGGGTCCCGGCCGTCCCGCAGTGGGGCTGGGCGCTGATCGTGATGGTCGTGCTCACCGCGACCAACCTGGCCTCGGTGGCCTCCTACGGCGAGTTCGAGTTCTGGTTCGCCGGGATCAAGGTCGTGGCGATCGCCGGCTTCATCGTGCTCGGCGCGCTGGCGGTGCTCGGCGTGCTGCCCGGCAGCCACAACGACGCCGCGGGGCTGGCCAATCTGACCGCGCACGGCGGGTTCCTCCCCAACGGCCCCGGCAAGATCCTCACCGGTGTGCTGCTGGTCGTGTTCTCCTTCATGGGCAGCGAGATCGTCACGCTGGCCGCCGGCGAGTCCGCCGACCCCGAGCGCGCGGTCACCAGGGCCACCAACAGCGTGATCTGGCGGATCGGCGTCTTCTACCTGGGCTCGATCTTCATCGTGGTGGCGTTGCTGCCGTGGAACGACCCGTCGATCGCGAAGGACGGCTCGTACGTCGCCGCGCTGAACTCGATCGGCATCGCGCACGCCGGCCAGATCATGAACGTGATCGTGCTCACGGCGGTGCTGTCCTGCCTCAACTCCGGCCTGTACACGGCCTCGCGCATGGCCTTCTCGCTGGGCCGGCGCGGTGACGCGCCGAAGGCGTTCGCCCGCACCACCGGGCGCGGTGTGCCGCAGGCGGCGATCCTGGGCTCGGTCGTCTTCGGCTTCGTCGCGGTCTTCTTCAACTACCGCTACCCCGACACGGTCTTCCTCTTCCTGCTCAACGCCTCCGGTGCGATCGCGCTGTTCGTGTGGCTGGTGATCTGCTTCTCGCAGCTGCGCATGCGGAGGATCATCCTGGCGGAGGCCCCGGAGCGGCTGCGGGTGCGGATGTGGCTGTACCCGTACCTGACCTGGGCGACGATCGCGATGATCGTGTTCGTGCTCGGCTACATGCTCACCGACACCGCCGACGGCGGCGGCCGGGACCAGGTGGTCGTCTCGGTGCTGGTGGGGCTGGGCGTGGTCGCCGTCGCGGTGGTGCGCCAGCTGCTTCACAAGGGCCGGAAGGACTCCGCCACCCGGTCGTAGACGGCCGGCGCGGCGGACCGGGCCGAAGCCGCGTACCAGACGTTCAGCTGGTACGACTTGCCCCCCTCGGTGAAGCCGAGCTGCCGTGCCTTCCAGGGCGCGCCGGCCTGGGTGAAGGAGTACTCCCAGACCACGGCGGGACGACCGCGGAACGACGTCCGCTCCAGCCGGGTCCTGCGGTAGCCGGGCACGTCGTGGGAACCGGCCTCGAAGGCGCGCCACTGCTCCAGGAGATCGCCGCCCCGTGCGAGTGCGTACGAGGCGGCGATCTCCTGCTGTCCGTCAGGGGAGTGGTAGTGGACGTTGGACGGGCTCTTGGCACTGCGCGTCCAGCCCTGCGGCGGTACCCAGGCGAAGCCGGTCTCGTTGCGTTCCCCGGGGGCGGGTGCGCCGGTGGACGGGGCGGCGGGTGAGCCGGCCCCGCTGGACGGGGGGCGGCTGGTACCCGCGACGACGGGACCCTCGCGGTGGCCGGTGCGTGGCGCGGTGAGCAGGACGACGGTGACGGCGACGGCCGCGGCGGCCGCTCCCGCGGCGGTCAGCAGGGCCGCCCGGCGGACCCGCGAGGGGGCCGGGGCGGCGGGCCCGGGTGGGGGCTGGGGCGCGGGGTCCGGTGCGGGCGCGGGTGCGGGGTCCGGTGCGGGCGCGGTCCCCGTCGCCGGGTCCGGCTCCGTCGCGGGCGCGGATGGTGCCGGGGTACGGCGCTCCCAGCCCGGCGGGACGGCGTCCTCCGGCTCGGAGGCCCCGTCCGGTCCGGCGTCCGGCACCGGGGCGGCGCTTCGGACGGCGAGCGTCGGGGTGCGCCCCTCCTCCGGGGGCGGCGGCGTCCGGCGGGTGACGACGGTCGGACCGCCCGGGGGCGCGCCGAGGGCGGCCAGCGCCTCGTCCAGGCCGTCCAGGGTCATCCGCTCGGCGGGGTCCTTGCGCAGCAGGGCCGCCAGGGTGCCGTGCAGGAGCCCGGAGCCGGCGGGCAGCGAGGGCTCCTCGTAGAGCACCGCGTGCAGCGTGGCCAAGGTGGTGGCCCGGGAGAACGGGGAACCTCCCTCCAGGGCGGCACAGAGCGTCGCGCCCAGGGACCACAGGTCCGAGGGCGGTCCCTGCCGGCGGCCCTCAACGCGTTCGGGGGCCATGTAGTCGGGCGAGCCGACCAGCATCCCGGCCACGGTCAGCGCGGTGGCGTCCTGGATCGCCGCGATGCCGAAGTCGGTGAGGACGACCCTGCCCCGGGTGTCGATCAGCACGTTGCCGGGCTTGATGTCACGGTGCAGCACGCCGACCGCGTGCACCTCCCGCAACGCGCGGGCCAGCCCGGTCCCGATCCGCACGGTCTCGGCCAGGTCCACCGGGCCGTCCTGGACGAGCACCTGTTCCAGGGAGCGGCAGTCGACCAGCTCCATCACGATCCAGAGCCGGTCGGCCTCCTGGGCCACGTCGTAGATCCGGACCACGTTCGGGTGGTCGATCCGGGCCGTGGCGCGCGCCTCCCGCAGACTGCGTTCGCGCCGGACCCGCGCGCCCTCGGCCTCCGTGTCGTCCAGGCGCATCTCCTTGACCGCGACCTGCCGGTCCAGCACCTCGTCCACCGCCCGCCAGACGCGGCCCATGCCGCCCTGGCCGATCGGCTCCCCCAGCCGGTAGCGGCCGGCCACCAGCCGGCCCCGCACCTCGCCACCCGCATTTCCCACCATGCCCGGACCCCCCACTGCGGGAATGATTCCCCATGCCCCTCAATTCCTGTCCGGCGGCCCGCAATTCACGCGGGGACCGGGACAGAAGTATGAACTTGCCACCATCACAGCATAGTTGCCCGGAATCTTGTGGTACCTCTTCAGATACCGCTGATGCGGTGCAGAAGGGGGAAGAGCAATGCGCCTTTTCAATCGGCGAATTCATGTTCGGAAATCGGCCGCGGCGGCCGCGGTGCTGGCGCTGGCGTTCGCCGGACCCGTGTACGGCGCCGAGCCCGTACCGGGCAGCGGCCAGGGGGGCACGCCGGGACCGAGCGCCCCGGCCGGGGTGAAGGTGAGCACCGAACTGCCGACCAGGATCTCCGTCGACAACAAGACCGAGAAGACCTCGATCACGGCCCGGGTGGTCAACAAGGGCGACGCGGAGTCCCCGGAGCTGCGGCTTCTGGTGGTCGGTTTCGACGCCCTCGGCGTGACCTCGGTGAAGGGCTGCGACCCGATTCCGGAAGGGAAGCTCCCGGACGGTTCCAACAGCGGATTCAGCTGCGCCGTCGGAAAACTGGCGGCGGGAAAGAGCAGGACCTACACCGTTTCCGCGACCTACGACCTCCAGAGCAAGGGCAAGATCTGCCTGCCCGTGATGCTCGGCGACACCGGCACCCTGCTGTGGCAGCAGGGACCGGTCCCGTTCGGCACCGGCAAGCCCACGCCTAACGCCCCCGACACCCCGCTGCTGCTGGGCACCGACAACGTGCCCTTCGGCCCCGACACCTCCGCGAGCGCCGCTCCCTCCGCGCCCGGCACCCTGCCGGACACCGGCGCCCCCGGCCGCACGGCCGTCCTGCTGCTGGGCGGGGGTCTGCTGCTGGCCGCCGGCGGAACGGGGCTGTGGCTGACCCGGCGCGGGCCGGCGCCACGGCACTGACGCGGAACGGGTGGGGGCGGGGCCTGTGCCCCGCCCCCACCCGGGTGCGTCGTACGTCGTGGCCGGTCAGTCGCGCCAGCCGACCAGCTTCCAGGCGGCGGGCAGCGCGCCCATGGCGAGTACGGCCTTCAGCGCGTCGCCGATGAGGTAGGGGGTCAGGCCCAGCGCCACGGCCTGGCCGGCGGTCAGGTGCGCGGCCAGCGCCAGGTAGGGGACGCCCACGGCGTAGGTGACGGCGCTGCCGGCCACCATGACGCCGGCCATCCGCCACACGCTGCGGTCGGCACCCCGGCGGGCCAGCGCGCCCACGAGCGCGGACGCCAGTGCCATGCCGAGGATGTAGCCGAAGCTCGGCGCCGCGGCGCCGGACGACCCCTCCGCGAACCACGGCACCCCGGCCACGCCGGCCACCGCGTACAGCGCCAGCGCCAGGAAGCCGCGGCGCGCGCCGAGGGCGGTACCGACCAGCAGCGCGGCGAAGGTCTGGCCCGTCACGGGCACCGGCGACCCGGGAACCGGCACCGACAACTGCGCGGCCAGGCCGGTCAGTACGGCACCGCCGGTCACGAGCGCCACGTCGCGCAGCCGCGAGGCGGGGATGAGATCGGCGAGGACCGGGTGGGTCCGTACGGCGGAAGCGGCGGGAACTGCGCTGGCCATCGGGTGACTCCGCGGGGTGAGGGTCGGTTCGGGACATCGTGACGTTAACCCGCCCCGCCCTCACCGATCATCGTCCGCCGATCACAAAGGCCTGATCACAGCATTGGTCGCCTTCCTACAAGGAAGCCGCACCGGGCGTGAGCTTCGTCACCCGGGCCTTAGTGGGGTTTCTCCAATGACCGCCGGAGGGGCGCCGGCGCCGCGCCGCGGGCCGGCCGCGACACGGCTCCGGCGCCCGTACGGCGGCCTCCTATGCTGCCCGCATGAGCGCTCCGTCCTCCCCCTCCCGCGTCGGCGTCGTCGGCGAGGTCCTCGTCGACCTGCTGTGGCGTTCCGGGGAGCGGCAGGTCACACCGGTGCCCGGCGGCAGTCCGGCCAACGTCGCGGTCGGCCTGCACCGGCTGGGGCGGCCCACCACCCTGGTCACCACGTGGGGCGACGACCCGCCCGGAGAACTGGTGCGGGCGCACCTGGAGTCCACCGGGGTCGAGGTGGTGCGCGCCACGAGTCCCGCCGGGCGCACCACGCTGGCGATGGCCTACCTGGACCGGGACGGCTCCGCCTCGTACGACTTCCTGGCCGCGTGGGACCCGGAGCGGCTGCCGCTGCCCGCGGACACCGAGGTGCTGCACACCGGTTCGCTCGCCGCGGTGGTCGAACCGGGTGCGACGCGGGTGCTGGAGCTCTGCCGCGAGCTGCACGCCGTTGCGGGGCGCACCGTCGTCGCCGACCTCAACGTGCGGCCCGCCGTCCAGCCCGACCGGCTCGCCTACCGCCGGGCGTGCCTGCGGCTGGCCGCCGTCACCGACGTGGTCAAGGCCAGCGACGCGGACCTCGCCTGGCTCTTCCCGCGGCTCGCCCCCGAGGAGGCGGCGCGGGCGCTGCTCGCCGAGGGGCCCGGGCTCGCGGTCGTCACGCTGGGCGCGGAGGGCGCCTTCGCGGTGAGCGGGGACGACCTCGTACGGGTGGCCGCGCCCGAGGTCGGCGTCGTCGACACCATCGGCGCGGGCGACGCCTTCCAGGCGGCGCTGCTCGACGCGATCGCCGGTGCCGGCGTCCCCGCCTCGCGGGACGCCCTCGCCACCGTGCTGGAGCGCTGCGTCACGGCCGCGGCGCTCAACTGCACGCGGGTGGGCGCCGATCCGCCGTCGCGCGCGGAGCTGGACGCGGCGCTGGCCGCGCGGCACGCGTAGCGCCACGGGGAAAATGCGCGGCCGGCGGGCGCGGGCTCTGGTTACCCTCGCGGGATGGACGAGGCACGGCTGACGGGGCAGGTACTGGTCTTCGACGCGGACGACACGTTGTGGGAGAACAACGTGGTCTTCGAGCGGGTGATAGAGGACTTCCTGGACTGGGTGGACCATCCCGTCCTGGACCGCACGCAGATCAGGGCGCTGCTCAACGAGATCGAGGCGGCGAACGCGGTCGTCCACGGCTACGGCAGCAAGGTCTTCCTGCGCAGCCTCGGCGAGCTCCTGGAGCGGTCCGGGAGCGGCCCGTCACGCAGGCCGAGCTGCGGCGGGTGGACGAGCTGGCGGTGGCCTTCGTGGAGCACCGGGTGGAGCTGATGCCCGGCGTGGCGAGCACGCTGGACGAGCTGGGCACCCGCCACGAGCTGCTGCTGCTCACCAAGGGCGACGAGGAGGAGCAGGCGCGCAAGGTGGCGGCCTCGGGGCTGGCGGACCGCTTCCGCGGGGTGCACATCGTGCCCGAGAAGGCCGCGGGCACCTACACCGCGCTGCTGGCGGAGTACGGCTTCGCGCCGGGCAGGAGCTGGATGATCGGGAACTCCCCGAAGTCGGACATCCTGCCCGCGCGCGAGGCCGGGATGAGCGCGGTGTTCATCCCCAACGAGAACACCTGGGTGCTGGAGCAGTCCGAGCTGGACCCGGCCGACGAGCGGGTGCTGCGGCTGGCGGCCTTCCCCGAACTGCTCCGGCACTTCTGACCGGACCGGCAGGGCTCAGTCGAAGACCGGGCCCTGGGTGCGGGTCCGCTTGATCTCGTAGAAGCCGGGCGTCGACGCGACGAGCAGGGTGCCGTCCCACAGGCGGGCCGCGGCCTCGCCCTTGGGGGCCGGGGTGACGACCGGGCCGAAGAAGGCGATCTGCTCGCCGTCGGCGCCGGGGACCGCGATGACCGGGGTGCCGACGTCCTGGCCGACCTTGGAGATGCCCTCGTGGTGGGAGGCGCGCAGCTCCGTGTCGTAGGCGTCGCTGCGGGCGAAGTCGGCGAGGTCGGCGGGCAGGCCCGCCTCCTCCAGGGCGGCGACGATGACGTCGTGGTCCTTGTGGCCCAGGCCCTGGTTGTGGATGCGGGTGCCCAGGGCGTTGTACAGGGGGCCGAGCACCTTGTTGCCGTACTTCTGCTCGGCGGCGATGCAGACGCGGACCGGGCCCCAGGCCGTGGTCAGGAACTCCCGGTACTCCTCGGGAAGCTCTTCGCGGTTCTCGTTGAGCACCGCGAGGCTCATCACGTGCCACCGCACCTCGACGGGGCGCACCTTCTCCACCTCCAGCATCCAGCGGGAGGTCATCCACGCCCAGGGACAGGCGGGGTCGAAGTAGAAGTCCACCGGGGTGGGGGTGGATGTGGTCTCGGTCACGTTTCTCTCCTCCGGGCATGGCGCAGTGACACGCCGTTTCCCAGGGCGCAACACCCCCGTCGCCGTCGCCATTCCCGTGCTCCGCCGTCAGGGCCGACGTGCGAAGATGCGTGGCGTCCACAAGACAGACCTGCCCCACGACGGCGTGCGAAGGATGGAGACCCCGTGCCCGGTGAGAACCTCACGCGTGACGAGGCCCGCGAACGGGCACGGCTACTGGCCGTGGACGGTTACGAGGTGGCCCTCGACCTCCGGTCGGCGCTGCGCCCGGGGGAGCGGACGTTCCGGTCCGTGACCACGATCAGGTTCCGCTGCACCGAGCCCGGCGCGTCCAGCTTCGCGGACCTGCTCGCCCCCTCCGTCACGTCGGTGACGCTCAACGGCCGCGAGCTGGACCCCGCGGAGGTCTTCGACGGGACGCGGATCACGCTCGACGGGCTGGCCGCCGAGAACGTCCTGGTGGTGGACGCGCAGTGCGCCTACAGCCGCACCGGCGAGGGCATGCACCGCTTCACCGACCCCGAGGACGGCGAGGTCTACCTCTACACCCAGTACGAACCGGCCGACGCCCGCCGGGTCTTCGCCGACTTCGAGCAGCCCGACCTGAAGGCGCCGTTCACCTTCTCCGTCACCGCGCCCGAGTCCTGGGTGGTGCTGGCCAACGAGCGTGTGGCCGAGGTCTCCGACGGCGGCGAGACGCGGCACTTCGCGCCGACCCGGCCGATCTCCACGTACATCACGGCGGTCGTGGCCGGGCCGTACCACATGGTCCACGACACCTACCGGCGCGCGCTGCCGGACGGCTCCGAGCTGGAGATCCCGCTGGGCGCGCTGTGCCGCAGGGGCCTGGCCCGCTACTTCGACGCCGACGAGATCTTCACCGTCACCAAGCAGGGCCTGGACTTCTTCCACGACCACTTCGGCTACCCGTACCCCTTCGGGAAGTACGACCAGGCCTTCGTGCCCGAGTACAACATCGGCGCGATGGAGAACCCGGGGCTGGTCACCTTCCGCGAGGAGTACGTCTTCCGCGGCAAGGTCACCCAGGCGTCCTACGAGGGCCGGGCGAACGTCATCCTGCACGAGATGGCGCACATGTGGTTCGGCGACCTGGTCACCATGCGGTGGTGGGACGACCTGTGGCTGAAGGAGTCCTTCGCCGACTTCATGGGCGCGTTCTCGCTGGTGGAGGCCACCCGCTACAAGGAGGGCTGGATCACCTTCGCCAACCGCCGCAAGGCCTGGGCCTACCGCGCCGACCAGCTGCCCTCCACCCACCCGGTCACGGCCGACATCCGCGACCTGGAGGACGCCAAGCTCAACTTCGACGGCATCACCTACGCCAAGGGCGCCAGCGTCCTCAAGCAGCTGGTCGCCTACGTCGGCCGGGACGCCTTCCTGGAGGGCGCGCGCCGCTACTTCCAGCGGCACGCCTACGGCAACACCGAGCTGGGCGACCTGCTGTCGGTGCTGGCGGACACCTCGGGGCGCGACATGGCGGGCTGGTCGCGGTCCTGGCTGCAGACCGCGGGCGTCAACTCGCTGACCCCGCAGGTGTCGTACGGCGCCGACGGGCGGATCGCCGAACTGGCCGTGGTGCAGGAGGCCGCGCCCTCGCACCCCGAGCTGCGCCCGCACCGGGTCGCGGTGGGCCTCTACCGGCGTACCGCGGAGGGCACGGTGGAGCGCTACGCGCGCGTCGAGGCCGACGTCGCGGGCCCGCGCACGGTGGTGGGCGAGCTGGCCGGGGCGGAGCGGCCCGACCTGGTGCTGGTCAACGACGACGACCTGACCTACTGCAAGATCCGCTTCGACGAGGAGTCCCTGACCACCGTCCGGGAGCACCTGGGCTCGCTCACCGACCCCATGGCCCGTGCCCTGACCTGGTCCGCGGTGTGGAACATGACCCGCGACGGCCTGATGCCCGCCCGTGACTACCTCGGCCTGGTGCTGCGCTTCGCCGGCGCCGAGACCGACATCGGTGTCCTGCAGGGGCTGCACATGCAGGCCCGTACGGCCCTGAACGACTACGCGGCGCCCGCCTGGCGCGAGCAGGGCGCGCGGGAGCTGGCGGACGGCGCGCTGCGCGAGCTGCGCGCGGCGGCCCCGGGCAGCGGCCACCAGCTGGCCTGGGCCCGCTTCCACGCGGCCGTGGCCTCCGGGGACGCCGGTACGGACATGGTGCGCGGGCTGCTCGAGGGCACCGAGAAGATCGACGGGCTCGACGTGGACCAGGAGCTGCGCTGGACCTTCCTGGAGGCGCTGGCAGCCGGCGGCGCGGCCGACGAGGCGGCCGTCGCGGCCGAGCTCGCCCGGGACGACACCGCCTCCGGCAAGCGGCACCAGGTGCGCTGCCTGGCGGCGCGTCCCTCCGCGGCCGTCAAGGAGCAGTGCTGGTCGACGGTCGTGGAGTCCGACACGCTGTCCAACGCGCTCGTCGAGGCCACCATCGCGGGCTTCGACCAGGCCGGCCAGCGCGAGCTGCTCGCCCCGTACGCGGACCGCTACTTCGACGTGATCGAGCGGATCTGGAAGGAGCGCTCGATCGAGATCGGCATGGCCGTGGTCCGCGGGCTGTTCCCGCACCACCAGGACCGGGCCGCCACGCTCGACGCCGCCGACGCATGGCTCGCCGGGCACGCGGACTCGCCGCCGGCGCTGCGCCGCCTGGTCGCCGAGTGCCGTGACGACCTCGCGCGGGCGCTGCGGGCGCAGGAGCGGGACGCTGCGGCGGGGGCCGTCTGACACCTCCCTCCCGGATGGGAACAGGTGACCGGTCACCCCAATGGCGTACACGGGGTACCGCCCGGCCCGGTGGTGCGGCAGCATCACCGGGCTGGGCAGCAGGTGGGCCAAGGTCGGTCAGCCGGATGGGTGAAAAATCACGCTCGGCAACCGAACGTCTGAACTTTAGTGCGGTGATGTCCGCATTTGTCGACGGTACGGTAACAGCCGTTAGGCTCCCTGAGGGATGCGGGAATCCACCCGCCATGAACCACAACATCCCCCTCAGCCCCCGCCCCCTCGACCACCTCTCCCGCACCCGGCCGACCGTGCTGTCGGCGCGCCAGCTGCGGGAGCACGGCGTCACGCCGGAGACGCTGGCCGAGCGCTGCCGCCCCGGCGGCCCCTGGCAGGAGGTGCTGCCGCGGGTGTACGTCCTGCACCGCGGCCGGCCCACCGGCGACGAGCGGCTCCGGGCGGCGCTGCTCTACGCGGGCCGCGAGGCGATGGTCACGGGGCTCGCGGCGCTCGCCCTGCACCGCTTCTCCTCGGTGCCGCCGCTGGTCGGCCTGGACCGGATCGACCTGCTGGTGACCCGGCAGCGCCGGCTGCGCGCCGTGGGCGACGTGGGACTGGTCCGCACCCCCGTGCTGCCGCGGCCGCGGGAGGTGCAGGGCGTGCCGTGCGCGCCGCTGCCCCGGGCGCTGGCGGACGCGGTGGAGGAGCTGGACGACGCCCGGGCGGTGGGCCAGGTGCTGACCGAGGCGGTGCGCGGCGGCCACTGCGAGGCGACGGCACTGGTCGCGGAGCTGAGCCGGGCCCGTCTGCTGTCCCGGCCGCACGTGGTGGAGGCGGTGGACGCGCTGGTGGCCGAGGGCCGCGCGATCGCCGAGAGCCGGCTGTACACGATGGTGCGCTGCTTCGGGCTTCCCGACCCGCTGTGGAACGTGGACCTGCGGCTGCCGGGCGGCCCGCACCTGGGCGGCGTGGACGCGTACTGGCCGGAGCACGCGGTCGCGGTGGAGCTCGACGCGCGCGTGCCCCGGCAGGAGGACGACGCCCTGTGGGCCGAGTACGCCCGCAAGCGCGAGCACCTGGAGCGGCTCGGCATCTCGGTCGTGCACATCACGCCGCGCAAGCTCCGCGAGTCCCTGGAGCAGCAGGCCACCGTCGTCCGTACGGCCCTGATGGCCGCGGCCGACCGCAACCCGGCGTCGTGGGTGGTGGTGCTGCCGCGGTGAGCCGGGCGGTCAGCGCTTCTTCAGCAGCAGTTCCACGTTGCGGTCGCCCGGCTCGCCGGAGAGCGTCGTGCTGGAGCCCGGCGCGTTGAACGCGAGCTCGCGGTAGAGCGCGGCGAGTCCGGTCTGCGACAGGTCGGAGAAGTCGGTGCGGTAGGGGGCCGCGGACTCCACGAGCGTGCAGAGCAGCGAGAGCGTGCCGTCGTGGTTGTCGGTCAGCTCGATGATCCGGGCCAGCTGCGGGTAGTCGACGTGGGAGGCGGTGGAGACCTCCCAGAAGGTGCCGTGCGGGACGATCTTGTTCTTGTGGCTGTGCCCGTTGATCCAGGCGGCCACGTTGCGGTGCCGTCCGAGCAGCGCGAGCACCTCGTCGCCGCCGTGCCGCCGCTCGCCGGGGCGTGCGGGGTCCGGGACCAGGTTGGTCATCGACCAGCTGGGGTGGTGGCTGAAGACCAGCACCGTGTCGTCGGCGTGCGCCGTGAGCGTCCGGTCCAGCCAGTTCAGCTGGCCCGTGCCGAGGGAGCCGCGGTAGTCGCCGCCCCGGTCGGTGGTGTCGAGGCTGATGCCGAGCACGCCGTCGGAGATCCGGAACGCGTAGTGGAGCCGGCCGGAGTCGAGTTCGGCCGTCGTGTAGCCGTGGCCCACGGGACCGGCCCCGGCGTGCGCCGGGTCCAGGTGGGCGGCGATGTACTCGCGCGGGCTGACCGGTGCCCTGCGCTCGTCGGGGGTGACCGTGCGCGCGCTGCGCCGGTGGCGGTCCCATGCCTGGCGGAAGCGGGTGCCCTGGGGGTCGGGGCCCTTGCGCAGGAAGTCGTTGACGGCCGCCGCCTCGGCCGGGGGCAGCCAGAACAACTTGGCGGAGCCGAGCGCGAGGTCGTGGAAGAAGGAGGAGGCCGCGGCGAACGAACCGCCGTACAGCTGGTCGTGGTTGCCGATGGTGGAGTACCACGGGACGTTCAGGCCGGGGCTGCTGAGCTCGCGGACCGCGGCGGCGAGGAAGCCGGGCAGGCGGGGGTAGCCGGCCGCCTTGTCGACGTCGCGCAGCGCGGCGCCGGGCTGCCAGTAGCCCTTCAGTCCGGAGTCCTGCACGCCCTCGTAGTGGCCGGGGTCGCCTGAGTCGGGGGTGAAGCGGCCGCCGCTCATCACCGCGAGGAACCAGTCCAGTTCGATCCGCGAGTTGTTGTCGGTGTTGTCGCCGGTGGTCATGACGAAACCGATGGGCGTGCCCGTGGCGGGGCCGTTCCGCAGGGCGTTCACCCGTTCGACCAGGGAGACGGCACCGGCGTTGGTGAGCGCCTCGTGCGGACGCCAGCCGGCGGAGGTGGCGGAGCGCAGGAACTCGTAGCGCTGCGGGTTCTGCACGTCCGTGAGGTGCAGGTCGGTGAACTGCGCGAAGCAGGACAGGGTCGTGCGGCGCCCGGCGCGGCCGCTCTTGGCGGCGGCCAGTTCGGTACGGGTGACCCGCTTCCAGCCGGGGCCGTCGCCCAGCCGGCGGTAGCCTCCCCTGCCGCGCGGTGCCGCGACGGAGTGCAGGGTGGTGCCCGCGGTGTAGGGCTGCGCCGCGGCGTGCGCGACGGGGGCGGCCGGAGGGCCGGACGCGGGTCCGGTGGCCGGTTCCGTGAGCGGTGGCGCGGCCGTCGCGTCGCCCGAACCGGGGACGAGCGCGAAACCGAGCCCCGCACCGAGGGCGGTCACACCCGAGGCGATCAGGACGTTGCGGCGGCTGAGGGCGGCAGCGGGCACGGGACCAGGCATGGCGGGTTCCCCCGGTGGACGGTGGCTGCGGCGGCACTGCGGTGCCGCTCCTCACCGGATCGTTCGCACCCGGGATGGCCTGCGGTGCAACGGAAGCGGAACGTCCGGCACCCATCTGCGGACTTGGATCAGCAGTCCTCCCGCAGGTCACCGGCGGCCGGTCCCCAGGTGACCCGACGCTCATCAGGTGTTCACCAACTGCCGCGGCGGCGCGGGTCGTCGGGAGCCGCCCGAGCACCGGGCGGACGGACGCAATGGACCGGTTCGACATGCTTCGCGCCCCGCCGGAGGCCCCGACGTCTTGACGTATTCGCGTCATGTCGGTCTTACGCCATCTACGGCACTCCCCAACAACCCCGCAGATGGCGCAATGTGTCGGTCAACTGGCGCCCAAATCTTGAACAGGATGCCCATGTCTCTCGATCACATACGCGGGAAGAGACGCGTGGTCCGGGTCGCGCTCGCGGCGGGCCTGGTAGCCGCGCTGACGACGACCGGAATCTCCGCCTCCACCGCTTTCGCCGACACGACCGGCGACCCGGCGGACGCGGCGGTGAAGACCGCGGCCGACAAGCTCGGAGCGGCCGACGCCGAACTGCTCGCCGAGGCCAAGGCCGGCGGCGACAAGAACGTCACCCTCATGATCGCCACCAAGAAGGGCTCCACCGAGCAGGTCTCGGACGAGCTCGACGCGCTCAAGGGCGCATCGGTGGACAAGACCTACGACAACCTCGGCTACGTCCGCGCCACGGTCCCCACCGGCAAGGCGGACGCGGCGATCGCGGCGGCGCAGAAGCTCTCGTCGGTGCAGGCGATCGACCTCAAGCAGGAGATCGTCCTCGACGACCCGTCCCCGTCGGCCGACGGCGGCACGGGCTCCTCGAAGGGCCACGGGCACGGGCACGGCTCCACCACGTACCCGGGTCCCGACGCGAAGACCCCGGCAAAGAACCCCTACCAGCCGGCGTTCGAGACCGGCGCGGTGGACTTCGTCAAGGACAACCCGAAGGCCGACGGCCGCGGCGTCACCATCGGCATCCTCGACTCGGGCGTCGACCTCGGCCACCCGGCGCTGCAGAAGACCACCACCGGCGAGCGCAAGATCGTCGACTGGGTCACCGCCACCGACCCGATCACCGACGGCGACGCCACCTGGCGCCGCATGACCAACGGCCCGAGCGTCTCCTACCAGGGCCGCATCTGGTCCGCGCTCGACGCGACGCAGCAGGTCACGGTCTTCTTCGAATCCGCCACCACCGGTGGCGACATGGCCGGTGACCTCAACCGCGACGGTGACACCACCGACTACTGGGGCGTCCTGTACGACCCGGCCAAGGGCACCGTCCGCGTCGACCTGAACGACAACGGGAACTTCGCCGACGACACCGAGATGAAGCCGTACAAGGACGGCTTCCAGATCGGCTACTTCGGCACCGACAACCCCGCCACCGCCATCTCCGAGCGGATCCCCTTCGTGGTGCAGGTCCGCAAGGACGTCCCCACGGACCCGTACGGCGGCACCTGGGTCGGCAAGAAGGCCGACTTCGTCAACATCGGCGTCATCGAGTCCGAGCACGGCACCCACGTGGCGGGCATCACCGCCGCCAACAGCCTGTTCGGCGGCAAGATGAACGGCGCCGCGCCGGGCGCGAAGATCGTCTCGTCGCGCGCCTGCACCTGGACCGGCGGCTGCACCAACGTGGCGCTGACCGAGGGCATGATCGACCTCGTGGTCAACCGCGGTGTGGACATCGTCAACATGTCCATCGGCGGCCTCCCGGCGCTGAACGACGGCAACAACGCCCGCGCGGCGCTGTACACCCGCCTCATCGACGACTACGGCGTGCAGCTGGTCATCTCGGCCGGCAACAGCGGCCCCGGTGCCAACACCATCGGCGACCCCGGCCTCGCCGACAAGGTCCTGAGCGTCGGTGCGACCGTCTCCAAGGAGACCTGGGCGGCCAACTACGGCTCGCAGGTGACCAAGGCGTACGACATGATGCCGTTCTCCTCGCGGGGTCCGCGTGAGGACGGCGGCTTCGCGCCGCTCATCTCCGCGCCCGGTGCCTCCATCAACACCATCCCGACCTGGGAGCCCGGCGGCCCGGTCGCCGAGGCCGGCTACAGCCTGCCCCCCGGCTACGCCATGCTGCAGGGCACCTCGATGGCCTCGCCGCAGGCGGCCGGCGCCTCCGCGCTGCTGCTGTCCGCGGCCAAGCAGGCCCGCATCCCGCTGAGCCCGGCCGGCCTGCGCACCGCGCTGACCAGCACGGCGCACAAGATCAAGGACGTCCCGGCGTACGCCCAGGGCTCCGGGCTGATCGACATCGTGGACGCCTGGCACCTGATCAGGGCCGGTGCCACCGCCAACAGCTACACGGTCAAGGCCCCGGTCTCCACGGCCCTTTCGCAGTTCCTGGCGACCCCGGGCTACGGCACCGGCATCTACGACCGCGAGGGCGGTCTGAAGGCCGGTCAGACCAAGACGTACGACGTCACCATCACCCGCACCACCGGTCCGAACCGGTCCGTCCGGCACGACCTGGAGTGGGTGAACAACGACGGCACGTTCCGCTTCGCCGACTACGACAACGTGTGGCTGCCGCTGAACAAGCCGGTGACCGTGCGCGTCAAGGCCAAGCCCGGCTCGACCGGCCTGCACAGCGCGATCCTGACGGTCGACGACCCGGCGACGCGCGGCACCGACCAGCAGATCCTCAACACCGTGGTCGTCGCCGCCCCGCAGGCCAAGCCGTCGTTCGCGGTCAAGGCCGCGGGCTCGGTGCAGCGCAACGGCACCAAGTCCTACTTCGTGACCGTCCCCGAGGGCGCCAAGACGCTCGAGATCAAGATGGGCGGCCTGGCCACCGGCAGCCAGACCCGCTTCATCGCGATCACCCCGTGGGGCGTCCCGGCGGACCCGACCACGACGACGTTCTGCTACCCGAACTACACCACCACCAACGGCTGCCGTCCCGACCTGCGCTCCTACGCCGACCCGATCCCGGGCGTGTGGGAGATCGAGGTCGAGGCGCGCCGTACCTCGCCGGTGCTGAACAACCCGTACAACCTGACCGCGACCGCGCTCGGCGTCTCCTTCGACCCCGAGGTCCAGACCGTCGAGGAGGCCACGGTCGGCACCGCCGCCCCGGTCTCGTGGAAGGTCACCAACGGCTACGCCCCGGTCCAGGGCAAGCTGAAGGGCGGCGCGCTCGGCTCCGCCGCGGCCTCGCGCAAGACGATCGCCGACGGTGACAGCGTCACCAGCACGGTCGTCGTCCCCGCGGGCGCGTCCCGCCTGGACGTCGCCATCGGCAGCACCTCCGACACCTCCGCCGACCTCGACCTGACCGTGTTCCTCAACGGTGTGCAGGTCGCCCAGGCCGCGGACGGCGACTCGGAGGAGGCCGTGAGCATCGCCAACCCGGCGGCCGGCACGTACACCATCCAGGTGGACGGCTACTCGGTCCCGGCCGGCACCACCGAGTACGACTACCGCGACGTCTTCTACTCGGCGACGCTGGGCTCGGTCGCCGTGGACGAGGCGGCGACCGTGCCGCTGGCCAACGGCGCCTCCGCGAACGTCGCGGCGAACGTCCTGGTCGCGGCCCCGGCTCCCGAGGGACGTCAGTTCTTCGGCGAGGTGCAGCTGCTCAACGCCGACGGCACCGCCGCCGGCACCGGCAGCGTCCTGATCGACAAGGTCAACGCGGGCTGACCCGCGGCCACGGCCTGATCACCGCCTGAAGGGGCGGGCGCTCCCCGGAGCGCCCGCCCCTTCAGCTCTGCCGCCACTCGTACTCCTGCTCCCCGCAGCGCAGCTCGCGCGAACGGGGCAGCGCCCGCCGCACCCACTCCCGCGCAAGGGCGATGTCCTCGCCCTGGTGGACGAAGGTGTAGCCCCTGGGCCGCAGCATGACGCGGACGAGCAGCCGGCTCCCCACGGCCAGTTCGGGATCCCCCTCCTCGTCACGGTCGACGGGGAAGGTCAGCCGGCGGTCCTCGCGCTCCCCCTTGAGGTAGCGGTCCACCTCCATCCGCACCGACACCCGGTCCGGACCCTCCGTGGGCGTCACCCGCAGCACCGTCCCCTCGGCGACGAGTTCGGTGCAGGCCAGCACTTCCGCGTCGGTCTGGCGGACCGATCCCACGTCGGCCCCGCCGGTGCCGGCCGCGCAGCCGGAAAGCGCGGCGAGCACGAGCAGCGCCGCGACCGCGAGGGCCGGTCCCGTCCCGCGTCCCATGTCCTGTGCTCCCCTCATGAGGTGTCGCTCTCGCACGGCAGGCCCCGGGAGGCCGGGAGTGCCTTCTCCAACCAGGCGCGGGCGGAGGCGATGTCCGCGGCGCCCTCGTACAGGTGCACCGGCTCACCGGGAAGCACGGAGACCATCACCAGGACACGGGAGCCGGGTCCGGGGGGCGGGGCCACGTCGTCGTGGTCGTCGTCGACGTGGATCGTGAACGTCAGCAGGGGGCCGCCGCCGGCGGGCTTGAGGCGGCGGTCGACGTCCATCACCACGCGCAGGTCCCCGGGCCCGCCGGCGGGCGTCACCTCGCGCACGGTGCCCTCGGCGATGTCGCTCGCGCAGGCGACGATCCCCTCCGCCGTGGGCTTCGCGTCGCCCGTCGCCGAGCCGTCGCCCAGGGCGGCGTTCCGTGCCAGGACGACCCCGCCGGCCCCCACCACGCCCGCCACGACCGAGGCCAGGCACCACGCGAGCGCCCGGCGCCCGCGGGGGCGGCGCCCCACCGGCGGGGCGGACGGCGCGGCGAGGGCGTCGCCGATCAGCCGCACCTGGGTGCGCAGCAGGTCGACGTCGGCACGTGCGGCGGCGTACGCCCGATGCGCCTCGCTCCCGTCGGACGCCGCCGGCGGCACGTCCGCGAGGGCGGCCGACAGCGCCTCGTCCGCCTCATGCGCCTCGGCCGCCTCGTGCTCGTTCCCGCTCATCGTCACACCACCTCCTTGGTGTGCAGCCGGCCGCGCAGCGCGCGGACGGCGGCGTGCAGCCGGCTCTTGACCGTGCCCTCCGGGACGCCGAGCGCCGTGGCGATCCCGGCCACCGGCAGGTCGGCGTAGAAGCGCAGCGTCAGCACCTGCCGCTGCAGGGGCGGGAGTTCCTGCAGCCCGTCGGCGACCGCCAGGGCCAGCACATGCGCCTCTCCCCCGCCGTGCCGGGCCTCGTGCCGGGGCGTGAGGGCCGCGAGCCGTTCGCCGAGCCGCTCCTGCCGGCGTCGCGAACGGTGCCAGTCCATCGCCACGTTCGAGGCGGCGACGGCCGCCCACGCCCCCGGGTCCCGAAGCGGCTCGCGGCCGCCCGCCCGGTGCTCCAGCAGCTTCAGCCGCACCTGCTGCACCCCGTCCTGCAGGTCCCCCGCGGGCACCCCGCCGAGCGCCAGCACGGCCCGTACCCGATCGAGGTGCTCCGGCGCGAGGGGGTCGTCCCCGTCCCCCGGCCGGGACCTCCGTCTCAGCAGCGCCACGCCCCTCCCCTTCCGCGGTTTCCCCTATGACGCGGCAGCGGGGGAAAACGTTCACCCCGCTTCGGCTCCAGGGCCAGGCCCTAACCTGGCAGGGTGTCCGCCCCTCATGAACTGACGATGCTGGAACAGGCCGCGGCCATCCGGGCGGGCGAACTGTCGCCCGTGGAGCTGGCGGCCCACTACCTCGACCGGATCGAGCGGCTCGACCCCTCCCTCGGGGCCTATCTGACCGTCACGCCCGAACGCGCCCTGGAGGACGCCCGGCGCGCCGAACGCGTGCTCAAGGAGGGCGGGCCGCTCCCCCCTCTGCTCGGCGTACCGGTGCCGGTGAAGGACCTGACTCCGGTCGCCGGAGTGCGCTTCACCTCCGGGTCGGCGGTCTTCGCCGACCGGGTCGCCGACCGGGACGCCTACCTCGTCCGGCTGCTGCGGGACGCGGGGACCGTCCTGACCGGGAAGACCAGCACCCCCGAGTTCGGGCTGCCCGCCTACACCGAGGGCGCCGTGGGCCCGCCGGCCCGCACCCCGTACGACCTCGCGCGGGGCGCCGGCGGCAGCAGCGGCGGCGCAGCCGCGGCCGTGGCGGCCGGGCTCGCGGCGGCGGCGCACGGCAGCGACGGGGGCGGCTCCATCCGTATCCCGGCGAGCTGCTGCGGGGTCGTCGGGCTGAAGCCGAGCCGGGGCCGGGTCAGCCCCGCGCCGTGGGGCGACGCGAGCGGTCTGGCCGTCAACGGGCCCATCGCGCGGACGGTCCGGGACACCGCGGCCCTGCTCGACGTGCTGGCCGTACCCGCGCCGGGCGACCCCTTCCGGCTGCCGCCGCCGGAGCGGTCGTTCCTGCGGTGGTGCGAGCGGGAACCGCGCCGGCTGCGGATCGCCCGCTGGGCGGTCCCGGACGTCGCGGGCGTGGAGGTCGACCCGCGGGTGCTGGCGGCGTACGAGCGCACCTCGGCGCTGCTGGCCGGGCTCGGGCACGAGGTCGTGGACGTGCCGCAGCCGCTCGCCCCGGGCGACCGCGACGCGTTCACCCCGGTGTGGGCCGTGCTGGCCGCGCTGACCCCCGTCGCCCCGGAGCGGGAGCGGGACCTGCTGCCGCTCACCCGCTGGCTGCGCGCGCAGGGGCAGGAGGTCGGGGGCCTGGACTACGCCCGCACGCTGGGCGCGATGCAGGACGTGGGCCGCAAACTGGCCGAGGCCGCCGAGCCGTACGACGCGGTGCTCACCCCGACGCTGGCACAGCTCCCCGCCCCGGTGGGCGCCCTGCGCGACGACGACGACCCGGCGGCCGATTTCGCGGCGCAACTGGCGTTCACGCCGTTCACCGCGCCCTGGAACATCGCCGGGCTGCCCGCGGTGTCGCTGCCGCTGGAGTGGTCTCCGGAGGGGCTGCCCGTCGGCATGATGCTCGGCGCGCGGCACGGCGAGGAGGGGCCCCTGCTTGCGCTTGCCGCGCAGATCGAGGCGGCGTCTCCCTGGCGGGGGCGTGCCGCGCGTGCGTTCGACTTGCCGTTGGGGTGAGCGTTGGGGTGCGGGCCGGTTGTTTGTGTGCGGGCCGTTTGTGGTTGCGGTTGGGGCTTTTCCCCGCCGCCCGCCCGTTGCCCCGGTCGGTCAGTGCGGGTCTGCGCTCTCTTCGTCTGTGGGTCGGCGGCGCGCCGGCGCACTCCCCCAGCCTTCGGCCGGGGGGACCCCCACAGCGCTCGCGGATTCGCCGGAACATTCCGTCACCGGCATCACCGCTCGTCGCTTCCGGGCGCACCCCGCCACACCCCCTCCTGCTGTGTGGGCGACTGACACCGGTGGGGGGGGGTGAGTAAGGCACTCGCGGCGACCCCAGACTGCTTCATCACCCCCACCGCCCACCCCGGAGGCCCCGGCCCTCCCACGAAACCGGCGACACCCGCACCAACCGTCCCCGGGACACAGGGAGGGCGGGCGGGCACGCCTGGGTGGGAGCGTGTGCACGGAATGCGACTGCTCCGCCACGCAATGGGTATGGCTGAGGCTGTCCGGAGAACGCGCAACCGCGATGACGCCCCAAGGAGGGCATCCCATGACCGAAGCCGCCGACCGGGACAGACTCGCCGCGCTGCACGGCGTGGACGTCACCTACCGCCCGTCGCCGGAGCGCGAGGTGCGCGTGCCGGACGGGACGGTCGTGGCGGTGCTGGCCGCGCTGGGGGTCGACGCCTCGACCCCGGCGGCGGTGCGGAACGCGCTGGCGGAGCACGAGCACCGTGCCGGGCGCCGGCTGCTCCCGCGCAGTGTCGTGATGCGCGTCGGCCGCCCGCTGCGGCACCGGCTGCCGGAGGGCACCGTGCTGCGGCTGACCACGGAGGACGGCACCGAGACCACCTGGGACGGCGGCGCGCCGCTGCCCGTGGGGCGGCACGAGCTGCGCGCGCAGGCCCCCGACGGACGCGGCGCGCGGGCGCAGCTCGTCGTGGCGCCGGAACGGCTGCCCGGGCCCCCCGAGCGGGTCCTGGGATTCATGGCACAGCTGTACTCGGTGCTGTCCACGCGGTCCTGGGGCATGGGTGACCTCGGCGACCTCGCGGACCTCGCGGCCTGGTCGGGCCGGGCGCTGCACGTGGGCTTCCTGCAGGTCAACCCGTTGCACGTGGCCGTGCCCGGGCATCCCACCGACCCGTCGCCGTACCGTCCCTCCTCGCGGCGCTTCCCCGACCCGGTGTACCTGCGGGTGGAGGAGGTCCCCGAGTACGCCCACCTCGGCCCCGACGACCGCGAGCGGGCCGCCGACCTGCTGCGCAAGGCGGCCGTGCTGCGCGACTCGGTGCTGCTGAAGGACGCCCTGATCGACCGTGACGCGGTGTGGGAGCTCAAGCGCGAGGCGCTCGCCCTGGTCCGCAGGGTGCCGCTGTCCCCGGGCCGGCGGGCCGCGTACTGCGACTTCCTCGCGGACCAGGGGCAGGCACTGGACGATCACGCCACCTGGTCGATGCTGGCCGAACTGCACGGCCCGGACTGGCGCCGCTGGCCGGCGGGGCTGCGCGACCCGCGCTCGGGGCAGGTCGCGCGGCTCCGCGCGGAACGCCTGGACCAGGTCGACTTCCACTGCTGGCTGGCCTGGCTGACGGACGCCCAGCTGGCCGCGGCGCAGCGTTCGGCACGGGACGCGGGCATGGCGGTCGGCATCGTCCACGACCTCGCGGTCGGGGTCCACCCCTCCGGTTCGGACGCCTGGGCGCTGCAGGACGCCCTCGCCCGCGGGATGTCGGTCGGAGCGCCGCCGGACGCCTTCAACGCACACGGCCAGGACTGGGGCCTGCCGCCGTGGCGCCCGGACGCCCTGGCCGCCACGGGGTACGCGCCCTACCGCGACCTGCTGCGCAACGTGCTGCGGCACGCGGGCGGCCTGCGCATCGACCACGTGATGGGGCTCTTCCGTCTGTGGTGGGTGCCCGAGGGCGAGCCGCCGACGCGGGGCGCGTACGTCCGTTACGACGCCGAGGCGATGCTCGGGGTCCTCGCCCTGGAGGCGCAGCGCTCCGGTGCCGTCGTCATTGGGGAGGACCTCGGCACGGTCGAACCGGGCGTCCGCGAGGAGCTGGCCGACCGGGGCATCCTCGGCACGTCGGTGCTCTGGTTCGAGCGGGACTGGGAGGGGGCGCGGGGCTCCGCGCGCGCCCGGCCGCTGCCGCCCGCGGCCTGGCGGGCGGACGCGCTGGCGACGGTGACCACCCACGACCTGCCGACGACGGCGGCCCGGCTCACCGGGGAGCACGTCGGGCTGCGGCACCGGCTGGGGCTGCTGACCCGGCCGCTGGAGGTGGAGCAGACCGAGGACGCGGTGGAGGTCGCGGAGTGGCTGGCGCTGCTCGGCCGGCTCGGGCTGCTGCCGGAGGGCACCCGGGACGAGGAGGGGGTGGTGAAGGCCGTCCACCGCTTCCTGGCGCGCACGCCGGCCCGCATGGTCGGGGTGTGGCTGCCGGACGGGGTCGGCGACCGGCGCCCGCAGAACCTGCCGGGCACCTGGGACCAGTACCCCAACTGGCGGCTGCCGGTCGCGGACGCGGAGGGACGGCCGCTCACCCTGGAGCAGCTGACGGCCTCGCCGCGGCTGCACGCGCTGGCGCACGAGGTGCGGACCGCGATGACGCCACCGGACGGGCGGTAACACCACCCCGGACGCGCGGGCCGCGGCGGCGTTCGCTACTTTGAGAGCGTGGACAAGCTCAACAAGAACGCCCTGCGCGCCGGAGCCGTGACGGCCGGTACGACGCTGATGCTGCTGATGTCGTCCCCCGCGTTCGCGAACACCCGCGACGACGGCGACGACCCGGGTTCCGGTCTGAGCGTGCTCCAGACGCTGGGCCTGTACCTCGTCCTGCCGATCGTCCTGTTCCTGGTCATCGCGGGCCTGGTCATGGTGACCGACAAGTCCCGCAAGACCCAGGGCTGATCCCCCTCCCACCTCGCTGACCGGGCCGCGGAGCACCGCTGCCCGGTTTCAGGCGTTCCCCGGCGGCCCGCAGGGCTCGCCCGCACGACACGAGGCCCCCCGCGGCGGTGCGCCGCGGGGGGCCTGCCGGGTCCGGATCAGCCGGCCGCCGCGTCCGCGGCCCGGGCCTTCAGGGCACGCTCGACGCCGGCACGGCACTCCGTGACCATGCGCCGCAGCGCCGGCGCCGGATCGGCCGCCGCCAGCCAGGCGTCGGTGGCGTCCAGGGTCTCCTGGGAGACCTGGAGGGCCGGGTACAGGCCGACGATGATCTGCTGGCCCATCTCGTGGCTGCGGGAGGCGAAGACGTCCGAGACCGCCGCGAAGTACCGCTGGGTGTACGGCGCCAGCAGCTCGCGCTGGTCCGGCTCGGAGAAGCCCGCGATGACCGCCTCCTGGACGGCGTTGGTGAGCGTCTCCGCCTCGACGACCGAGGCCCACGCCTCGGCCTTCGCCTCGGCCGTCGGACGCGCGGCGCGGGCGGTGGCCGCGTGCCGCTCGCCGGCCGCCGTGGCGTCCCGGCCGAGCTCGGCGGCGATGGCCTCCTCGTCGGCGCGGCCGGTTGCGGCCAGCCGCTCCAGGAGGGACCAGCGCAGCTCGGTGTCGACGGCCAGGCCCTCGATCGTCTCGGTGCCGCCGAGCAGCCCGGCGATCAGGTCCAGCTGCTCCTTGGTGCGGGCCGCCGCGGCGAACGCGCGGGCCCAGGCGAGCTGGTGGTCGCTGCCGGGGGCGGCCGCGCGCAGGTGCTCCAGCGTCGCCTCGGTCCACCGGGTGAGACCGGTCTCGCGCCACCCGTCGGCGGCGTACAGCTCCAGCGCCGTCTTCACCTGGCGGTGCAGCGACTGCACGACGCCGATGTCGGACTCCTTGCCGATGCCGGAGAGCACCAGCTCCAGGTAGTCGCGGGTGGCGAGTTCGCCGTCGCGGGTCATGTCCCACGCGGACGCCCAGACCAGGGCGCGCGGCAGCGACTCGGTGAAGTCCCCGAGGTGCTCGCGGACGGTGGCCAGCGAGGCCTCGTCGAGCCGCACCTTGGCGTACGACAGGTCGTCGTCGTTGAGCAGCACGACCGCCGGGCGCTTCACGCCGGTCAGCTCCGGCACCGCGGTCAGCTCGCCGTCGACGTCCAGCTCGACGCGCTGGACGCGCACCAGCTTGCCGTCCTGGAGGTCGTACGCGCCGACCGCGATGCGGTGCGGCCGCAGGATCGACTCGCCCTTGGCGCCGGCCGGCAGCGCCGGGGCCTCCTGGCGCACGGCGAAGGAGGTGATCGTGCCGTCGGCGGCGGTCTCGATCTCCGGGCGGAGGACGTTGATGCCGGCGGTCTCCAGCCACTTCTTCGACCAGGTCTTCAGGTCGCGGCCGGAGGTCTCCTCCAGGGCGGACAGCAGGTCGGTCAGGCGGGTGTTCTTCCAGGCGTGGCGCTTGAAGTACGTCTGGACGCCGGTGAAGAACGCGTCCGTGCCGACGTAGGCCACCAGCTGCTTGAGGACCGAGGCGCCCTTGGCGTAGGTGATGCCGTCGAAGTTGACCTGGACGTCCTGCAGGTCGTTGATCTCCGCCATGATCGGGTGGGTGGACGGCAACTGGTCCTGCCGGTACGCCCACGTCTTCATGGAGTTGGCGAAGGTCGTCCAGGACTGCGGCCACCTGCCGCCGGGCACGTCGGCCTGGCAGGCGATGGAGGTGTAGGTGGCGAACGACTCGTTCAGCCACAGGTCGTTCCACCACTCCATGGTCACCAGGTCGCCGAACCACATGTGGGCCAGCTCGTGGAGAATCGTCTCGGCGCGCGCCTCGTAGGCCGCGTCGGTCACCTTGGAGCGGAAGACGTACTGGTCGCGGATGGTGACCGCGCCCGCGTTCTCCATCGCGCCGGCGTTGAACTCCGGCACGAAGAGCTGGTCGTACTTCGCGAAGGGGTAGGGGAAGTCGAACTTCTCCTCGAACCAGTCGAAGCCCTGCCGGGTGACCTCGAAGATCGCGTCGGCGTCGAGGAACTCCGCCAGCGACGGACGGCAGTACAGGCCCAGCGGCACGCTGCGGCCGCCCTCGCCCTCCCAGGTGCTGTGCACGGCGTGGTACGGGCCGGCGATCAGCGCGGTGATGTACGTGGAGATGCGCGGGGTGGGCGCGAAGCTCCACAGGTTGCCGGCCGGCTCCGGGGTCGGGGAGTTGGAGATCACCGTCCACCCTGCCGGGGCCTTCACGGTGAAGGTGAAGGTCGCCTTCAGGTCGGGCTGCTCGAAACAGGTGAAGACCCGGCGGGCGTCCGGGACCTCGAACTGGGTGTAGAGGTAGGCCTGCTTGTCGACCGGGTCGACGAAGCGGTGCAGTCCCTCGCCGGTGTTGGTGTACGCCGCGTCCGCGACGACCCGCAGCTCGTTGGCGCCGGCCTGCAGCGACGGCAGGGCGATGCGGCTGTCCGCGAAGACCTCGGCCGGGTCCAGCGCGGTGCCGTTGAGCACCACCTCGTGGACCGTGGGGGCGACCAGGTCGATGAAGGTCGAGGCACCCGCCTCGGCGGAGTCGAAGCGCACCGTGGTCACCGACCGGAAGGTGCCGCCCTCCTGGGCCCCGCTCAGGTCGAGCTCGATGTCGTACGCGTCCACGGTGAGCAGGCGCGCTCGCTGCCGCGCCTCCTCACGTGTGAGGTTCGTGCCGGGCACGTGTCCGTCTCCTTCGTCGGGTTTTCGGCCATCCTCGCACGCGGCAGGGGCGGGACGGCCGGGGGTTTTCCCTCGACCGGCCGTTCGTGTCACCGGCCGCCGCCGGCTACCGGCGGTACGGGCCGCGCGCACGGGCCGGAAGGGGCGCGTCGCTGCGTTGACACGCCCTCCGTGCGGGTGATGGGCTGTCGGACCATGACCCCGGGCAGGAGAAGCGCCGCGACCCACGCGGCAGCGCTCGTCGCCACCGTCGTGGGCGGGGTGCTCGGGACCGCGCCGGCCGCCCTGGCCACCCCGCCGGCCACCGCGCCCGCCGTCACGGCGACGGCGCCCGGCACGGCGGACGACACCGCGGACGACACCGCGGCGGCGGGCACCGCCCCCGCCGTCCACCCCAGGCCGCAGTCGCTGCGCAGCCGCGGCGCCGCCGTCGCCGTACCGGACACGGCGACCCTGCTCGCCGGGCCGGGGGCCGATCCCCACGCCCTGGACGCCCTCCGCGCGATCCTGCGCGGCGCGGGCGTGACCACGCTCCACGAGGACCCCGCGCGGCCGCGCGGGCTGGTGGTGTACGCCGGCGGCCCGCAGGCGGACTCCGCGCTGCGCGCCCTGGGCGCCGCGCCCACCGGGGACCTGCCCTCCGGCGGCTACCGGCTGGCCGTCGGCCGTACCGGCGGGCGCGAGGTCGTGGCGCTGGACGGGACCGGCGGGGACGGGCTCTTCCACGCGGCGCAGACGCTGCGGCAGTTGGCGACCGCGCGCGGTCTGCCGGGCGTCGTCGTCCGCGACTGGCCCGCTGCCGCGACACGCGGCGTCGCCGAGAGCTTCTACGGCGAGCCCTGGACCGCGGAGCAGCGGCTCGCCCAGCTGGACTTCCTCGGCCGCACCAAGCAGAACCGCTACCTGTACGCCCCCGGCGACGACGTCTACCGTCAGGGACGCTGGCGCGATCCCTACCCTGCCGCGCGCCGCGCGAAGTTCCGCGAACTGGCCGAGCGGGCCCGGGCCAACCACGTCACGCTGGCGTGGGCCCTGGCACCGGGCCAGGCGCTGTGCTTCTCCTCGCGGGAGGACCGCAGGGCGCTGCTGCGCAAGACCGACGCGATGTGGGCGCTGGGCGTACGCGCCTTCCAGCTGCAGTTCCAGGACGTGAGCTACAGCGAGTGGCACTGCGACGCGGACGCGGAGGCCTACGGCGACGGCCCCGAGGCGGCGGCCCGGGCGCAGGCCGATGTGGCCAACGCGCTCGCCGCGCATCTGGCGGAGCGCCACGGGACCGCGGCCCCTCTGTCGCTGCTGCCCACGGAGTACTACCAGGACGGCGCCACCGGCTTCCGCCGCGAACTGGCCCGGGTGCTCGACCTGCGGGTCGAGGTGGCGTGGACGGGTGTCGGTGTCGTCCCGGGCGAGATCACCGGACGGCAGGTCGCCGACGCGCGGGCGGCACTGCAGCACCCGCTGCTGACGATGGACAACTACCCGGTCAACGACTTCGCCGAGGACCGGATCTTCCTCGGCCCCTGCACCGGACGCGAGCCCGCGGTCGCGACGGCCTCCGCGGGTCTGCTGGCAACGGCGATGCGGCAGCCCGCCGCCTCCCGGATCGCGCTGTTCACCGTGGCCGACTTCGCGTGGAACCCGCGCGGCTACGACAGCGCGGCCTCCTGGCGGGCCGCGATCGACGACCTGGCGGGCCCCGATCCCGCGGCACGGGACGCGCTGCGCGCCCTGGCGGGCAACGCGGCCTCCTCGGCGCTGGACGAGCGCGAGTCCGCGTATCTGCGGCCGCTCATCGCGGAGTTCCTGGACGCCTACGCGCACGGCGGCTCCGGGCGGATGGAGAAGGCGGCCGGCCGGCTGCGCGCGGCGTTCAGCACGATGCGCGGCGCCCCGGAGGCCCTGGACGCAGTGGCGGGCGGTTCCTTCGGCGGCGAGGTGCGGCCGTGGCTGAGCCGGCTCGCCCGGTACGGTTCGGCGGGCGAGCACGCCGTCGACATGCTGGTGGCGCTGCGCGCCGGAGACGGGACCGGCGCGTGGCAGGACCGGCTGGCGCTGGAGCGGGCCCGACGGCTGATCGCGGACAGCCCGGCCACCGTGGGCCACGGGGTGCTCGACCCGTTCCTGGCCAAGACGCTGGCCACGGCGGACGCATGGACCGGCGTGCGCACCGCGGGCCGCAAGGCCACCGCCACCCTGGGCTCGGCCCGGTCCACCGACCCGTCGCTGATGACCGACGGCAAGGACGGCACCGCCTGGGCCAGCGACGCCCCGCCGCGGCAGGGCGACGCCTTCGGGGTCGACCTGGGCAGCGCCCGCACGGTCCACGGGGTGCGCGTCGCCATGGGTGCCGCTCAGCCCGGCCCCGAGCGGGAGGACTACCTGCGCGATGCGGTGCTGGAGTACTCGGCGGGCGGCGGGGGCGGCTGGCGGACCGTCGCCACGGTGCACGACGACCGCACCGTGACCGCGCGGCTGCCCGAGGGCACCCGGGCGCGGTACGTGCGGCTGCGGGCGACCGCGCCGCAGGAGAACGCCGTGTCGGTGCGGGAGTTCACCGTCACCACCGAGGACGAGAGCGCCTCCGGCGTCCTCACCGCCGACCCGGCGTCCCAGGCGGCCTCCGACGGCGACGCCACGACCACCGTCCGCGTACCCGCCGAAGGGCTGACCCTGGAGTACGGCTCGGCCCGCCCGCTGGAGGCGCTGACCGTGCTCACCGACACCGGGCCGGGTGCCGCCGGGTCGGTGGAGGTGCGGGTCCCCGGCCGGGGCTGGCACCGGCTCGGTTCGCTGGACGGCGGCTGGACCGAACTGCCGGCGCAGGGCCTGCGCGCGGACGCGGTGCGGGTCAGCCCGTCGGCGGGGGCGCACCCGCCGGTCGTCCACGAGATCGTGCCCTGGTACGCGGACCGGCCCGCGGCCCGGATGACCCTGGACCGCACGGAGACCGACCTCGAACCCGGCGGCGCCCCCGCGACTGTCACGGCGGAGCTGACCGGGGCCTCGCCCGCGGCGGCCAAGGTGTCGCTGACCGCCGAGGCCCCGCCGGGCGTGCAGGCAGTGACGCCCGGCGAGGTGGAGCTGCCGCGTGGCGGCAAGGTCGTGGTGCCGGTGCGGCTGTCCCTGCCCGCGGACGGCGCGCCCGGCGTGTACGAGGTGCCGTTGGCCTTCCGCGCCGAGGGCCGCACCGTGCGGCAGACCGTGACCGTGCACGCCCATCCGCGCACCGGCGGCCCCGACCTCGCCGCGGGTGCCCCGGCCACCTCCTCCGGTGACGAGACGGCGGACTTCCCGGCCTCGGCGCTCACCGACGGCGACCCCGCGACGCGCTGGTCCTCGCCCGTGCGGGACGACGCCTGGGTACAGGCCGAGCTGCCGCGGGCCGCCAGGGTCGGCCGGGTGGTGCTGCGCTGGCAGGACGCGTACGCCTCCCGCTACACGGTCCTGACCTCGGCCGACGGGCAGAGCTGGCACACCGCGGCGGTGGTCTCCGACGGCCGTGGCGGCACCGAGTCCGTCCGGCTGGACGCCCCCGCCGGCACGCGCTTCATCCGCGTGCAGGGGCTGGAGCGCGGCACGAAGTACGGCTACTCGCTGTACTCGATGCAGGTGTACGCCGTCACCGGCTGACCGGCGCTTCACCGTCGGGCTCTTGCCAGGCGGCCGACACCGGTGCAACTATTCACTCAATACATGTAGCAAGTGAATAGAAGGAGGTGGGTGCGTGAGCACCGGCAACGTCCTGTTGAGCCTGCTCGCCGCGGGACCCGGCCACGGCTACGACCTCAAGCGGCGGCACGACGAACGCTTTCCGCAGGCCCGCCCCCTCGCCTACGGGCAGGTGTACACGACCCTCCAGCGGCTGGTGCGGGACGGCCTCGCCGAGGTCGACGCCACCGAGCACGAGGGCGGCCCGGAACGCACCACCTACCGGATGACGGAGCACGGCGTCCTGGCCCTGCACCGCTGGCTGGAGGAGCCCGTGCCACCCGCCCCGGTGACCGCCGCCAACGAGATCTTCGCCAAGGTCGTGGCCACCCTGGCCGCCGGCTTCGGCGACCCGGCCGCCTTCCTGCGCCTGCAGCGCGCCGCCCACCTCGCCCGGATGCGCGAGCTCACCGCGGTGAAGACCGCGCCCGGCGCCCCCCTGTCGGCCGTGCTCTCCGCCGACTACGCCCTCACCCATCTCGACGCCGACCTGCGCTGGATGGACAACGCCGCGCAGCGCCTGGGCGCCCTGGCCGAGGAGATCACCTCAGCATGACCACACCCCTGATCGAAGCCCGCGACCTCGTCAAGCGGTACGGGACGACGGATGCGCTGCGCGGAGCCTCGCTGCGCCTGCACCCCGGCGAGATCCTGGCCGTCAGCGGGCCGAGCGGCAGCGGGAAGTCCACGCTGCTGCACTGTCTGTCGGGCATCGTCCGCCCCGATTCCGGCGAAGTCCGGTACGCCGGCGGGGAGCGGCTGGACCAGGCCGGCGAGGCGCGCCGCTCCACGCTGAGGCGCACCGACTTCGGCGTCGTCTTCCAGTTCGGGCAACTGGTCGGCGAACTGACGGCCCTGGACAACGTGGCCCTGCCCCTGCTGCTGGCCGGGACCTCCCGCGCCGCCGCCCACGACAGCGCGGGCACCTGGCTGGAGACCTTCGGAGTGCGCGGGCAGGCCGCCCTGCGTCCCGGCGAGATGTCGGGCGGGCAGGCACAGCGCGTCGCCCTGGCCCGTGCGATGGTCACGGGACCGAAGGCGGTCTTCGCCGACGAGCCGACCGGCGCCCTGGACTCGCTGGCCGGCGAGCACGTCATGACGGCCCTGACACGCGCCGCCCGCGAGACCGGTACCGCGGTGCTGCTCGTCACCCACGACGCCCGGGTCGCGGCGTACGCCGACCGCGAGGTCACCGTCCGTGACGGCGTCGTGGAGGACGAGCCCGCGGTCGTCGGCGCCGGGGAGGTCACCCGATGACGAGCCTCAAGGCGGACACCCTGCTGACCTGGTCGCTGCTGCGCGGCTCGCCGCGCGGCGAGTGGTGGCGGCTCGGACTGACGGGGGTGGGCGCGGCGCTGGGCACGGTGTTCGCGCTGGCGGCGCTGACCGTCGCCGCGATCGGCACCCGCTACGGGGGCGGCGGGATGATCAGCTACACCAACGGCCTGCTCAACACGCCGAGCCTGCGCACAGGGGTGGCCGGAAGCCTGCTGCTCCTGCTCCTCCCCGTACTGGCGTTCATCGGACAGTGTGCCCGTATCGGCGCGCTGCGGCGCGAACGGCGGATGGCCGCGCTCCGGCTGGCCGGGGCGACCCCGGACCAGGTCCGGTGGCTCGCCGCGCTGGAGACGGGGGTGGTGAGCGCCCTGGGCGCGCTGGCCGGGCTGGGCGGCTTTCTGGCGCTGCGGGCAGCGCTGGCGGCCGACCGGCCGGAGACCACCTGGCCAGACGGTCCGGTCCGACGTCTGACCTGGCCGACCGAGGTCCAGGTGCCGTGGGCGGCGATGCTGCTGATGACGGCTGTGGTGCCGGCACTGGCGACGCTGGAGGCACGGTTCACGCTGCGCCGGGCCGGGGAGCAGCCGCTGGGCGTGGCGGCCGGGGTCCGCCCAGCGACCGGACGGCGGCGGAACGGGCTCGTGCCATGGGTGTGGGCGCCGACGGCGCTGGTGGCCGCGGCAGGGCTGCAGCTGCTGAACATCTTCGTGATCGGCTCCGACCACTCCGGCTCCCGCCACAGGTCGGTCCTCGGCACGTACGAACTGGTCACCGCGCTGGCCGTCGCGCTCTTCGCCGCCGGACTGTTCTTCGGCGCCGCCGGGCTGGCCGTCGTCACCGGCCGGCTGGCCGCCCGCTCCGGCCGTCCGGAGCTGCTGATCGCCGGGGAGAGACTGCTGGCCGATCCCTGGGCGGCGGCCCGCTGCCATGCGGCGGTGATGTTCGCCGTGCTGCTCGGGGTCGGCTTCGCCGGCGTCCGAAGGATCATGCTCGACTACCTGGCGGCGCCACCGCCCTTCCCGGCCGTACCGTACTCACGGTCCGACCTGGCCTTCTACCACGGAGGAATCTCCATCGCCGGGCTCGCCATCGCGATCGTCGCGGCCGTCACCGCCGGCGGGCTCGTGGTCGGGGCGATCGAATCAGTGGTCACCCGTCGCCGCACCCTGGCCACCCTGGCCGCCACCGGAGTGCCCCGCGGGGTGCTTCTCCGGGCGGCACTGCTGGAGGCCGCGCTGCCCCTGGTGCCCACCGTCGTCCTGGCGAGCGCCTGCGCCATGACGATCACCGGCGGCTGGTGGGCGGCAACGGACATGCACGTCTCGGCGTCCCTTCCGGTACTGGAGCCCCTGCTCACCGCCGCCGGCCTGCTGGCCGCCGCTCTGCTGGCCGCGGCAGCCGGCCTCCCCCTGCTGCGCCGCGTCGTCCGTCCCGCCGGGCTGCGCTACGAGTAGCGGCGCGGAGGGCGCACGGTGGGGCCCCGGACCGGCACGGGGGTGCGGTCCGGGGCCCTGGACCCGGTCCGGGACGGTCAGGACAACACGAAGGCCCGGTCTCAGGCGGATATGCCGTCGATCCGGGCCATGGCGTCCTCCGCGCCGAATGGCTGCAGGTATGGCAGCCAGCGCGGGTCCCTATGCCCCGTCCCGATGATCCGCCAGGCGAGGCCCGACGGCGGGGCGGGCTGGTGGCGCATCCGCCAGCCGAGCTCGGCGACATGGCGGTCGGCCTTCAGGTGGTTGCACCGGCGGCATGCCGCGACCACGTTGTCCCACGTGTGCTGGCCCCCGCGGCTGCGCGGGATCACGTGGTCGACGCTGGTTGCGACGGCTCCGCAGTACGCGCACCGGCCGCCGTCCCGGGCGAACAGCGCCCGCCGGGTCAGGGGCACGGGGCCGCGAAAGGGGACTCGGACGAATTTGGTGAGCTTGACGACACTCGGAGCGGGGACAGTACAGGTCGCGCTGTGCATATAGGCGCCGGATTCCTCGAGGCACACGGCCTTCTTGTTCAGCACGAGGATGAGCGCGCGGCGGAGCGGTACGACGCCGAGCGGCTCGTACGACGCGTTGAGGACCAGGACATGCGGCACGGGTGCCTCCTTTTACGCCGGCGGCGCGTGGCTCGCGCCGGGACGATCTGCCCACAGTCTCTCCGGAAGCCCGGTCACGGCGCCACCATGACCGGGTAACGGAGCACGGGTGTTTTCAACCACACCCCTTTTACATGCCCTGAATCACCGCACGTCGCGCTCGAACAACACAACGGGACACATCGCCTCCCCCGTTAGTGTGGGAAGCCTGCCCAACCCGGAGGTTTCCGCCCGTGTCCCCATCGCCGTCCACCGTCACGACGATCGACGACGCCCAGAAGAGCGCGACCGACGCCGCCGACTACATCAGCCAGAACTGGGCGGACTGGCTCTCCGCCGGGCTGCGCATCCTGCTGATCCTCGTGATCGCCCTGGTACTGCGGTCGGTGGTCCGCCGCATGATCACCAAGTTCATCGAGCGCATGAACCGCGGCGCCGAGGTCGCGGCCACGAGCGCCCTCGGCGGACTCCTGGTCAACGCCGAGCGGCGACGGCAGCGCAGCGAGGCGATCGGCTCGGTGCTGCGCAGCGTGGCCTCGTTCGTGATCATGGGGACGGCGGCCCTGACCGTGCTGTCCGTACTGAAGATCAACCTGGCTCCGCTGCTGGCCAGCGCCGGTGTGGCCGGCGTGGCGATCGGCTTCGGCGCACGGAACCTGGTGACCGACTTCCTCTCCGGCGTCTTCATGATCCTGGAGGACCAGTACGGCGTCGGGGACGTCATCGACGCGGGCGTCGCCAGCGGCACCGTGGTCGAGGTCGGACTGCGGGTGACCAAGCTGCGCGGCGACAACGGCGAGATCTGGTACATCCGCAACGGCGAGGTCAAGCGGATCGGCAACCTCAGCCAGGGCTGGGCGACGGCCGTGGTGGACATCCAGGTCGGCTACGGGGAGGACCTGGACCGGGCCCGCACGGTGATCGAGGAGACCGCCGCCGCGATGGCCAAGGACCAGCCGTGGGACGAGGTGCTCTGGGAGCCGGTCGAGGTGCTGGGCCTGGAGTCCGTGACCTCGGACTCGGTGCTGATCCAGGCGCAGGCCAAGACCATGCCGGGCAGGGCGGCGGCGGTCGCACGGGAGCTGCGCTGGCGGATCAAGCGGGCCTTCGACGGGGCCGGCATCGCGATCGTCGGCGGCACCCCGCAGGTGGTGGCGGAGGACGAGCCGGCCGACCCCTCGGCCGCCGTCGCCCCGCCGTCCGCGCTGGCCAACCCCGCATCCCCGCAGGCCCTGGCGGCCCAGCCGCTGGCCCCCGCGCCGGCGTCGTCCCAGCCGAGCACGGTCAAGTAGCGAACACCGCCCACCAGGGGCGCCGGGCACCGCCCGGCGCCCCTTTTCCGTGCCCGGGCGCGGCCGGTAACGCTTTGGCGCCGACCTCGCGAACCGCCCTTGACGCTCCGGCCACGGGCGCCTACCTTGCCTTTCACCAACAGGAAAGTTTCCTAACTACCAACAGGGGGCACACCCGCCCCCCGGACCCCACCCAGCCCACCAGCCCCGTGCCGTAGCCTGCGGCGCGAGCCGTCACGACGAGGGAGGACGAGACCGTGGCCGGTACCCCCGGAAGCCCAGGCACACCTGGCACCCCCGGCACACCGCGCGTACTGCGGGCGATGAACGACCGTGCCGCGCTCGACCTGCTCATCGAACACGGCCCCCTCTCCCGGACCCGGATCGGCAAGCTCACGGGCCTGTCGAAGCCCACCGCCTCCCAGCTGCTCGCCCGCCTCGAGGCGGCCGGGCTGGTCCTCGCCACCGGCACGACCGCCGGACGCCCGGGGCCCAACGCACAGCTGTACGCGGTCAACCCGGCGGCCGCGCACGTCGCCGGCCTCGACGTGACGACCGAGCGCATCCGTGCCGCGGTCGCCGACATCACCGGCCGGGTGACCGGCGTCTTCGAGCTCGCCACCCCCGGCCGCGGCCGGCGCGGCCAGGGCGGCGCCGTCGAACAGGTCGTCCAGGCCGTCGACGGCGCGGTCAAGGCGGCCGGACTGCACGGCACCGACCTGCACCGGATCGTCGTCGGCACCCCGGGCGCCTTCGACCCCAGCACCGGCCGGCTGCGCTACGCCAGCCACCTGCCCGGCTGGCACTCCCCCACCTTGCTGGACGAGCTCGCCGCCGCCCTGCCCGTTCCCCTGGAGTACGACAACGACGTGAACCTCGCCGCCGTCGCCGAGCAGCGGCTCGGCGCGGCCCGGGACCACGACGACTTCGTCCTGCTGTGGAACGAGGAGGGCATCGGCGCGGCCATCGTGATCGGCGGCCGGCTGCACCGCGGCTGGACCGGCGGCGCCGGCGAGGTCGGCTTCATGCCGGTCCCGGGAACCCCCCTGGTCCGGCACGTCGCCAAGGCCAACGCCGGCGGCTTCCAGGAACTGGCCGGCTGCAACGCGGTGCTGCGCATCGCGCGGGAACTGGGGCTGACCGTACCGCGCGGCACGCAGGCCGAGGGCGCCTCGGCGCTGCTCGCCGCGGCGGCGGGGACCGGCGACGGCGCGCACGCGGAACTGCTGCGGCGCTTCGCCACCGGGCTCGCCGTCGGGCTGGCCTCGCTGGTGACCGTCCTGGACCCCGGACTGATCGTCCTGGCCGGCGGGGTGATCGCCGCGGGCGGGGAGCCGCTGCGCTCCCTGGTCCAGTCCGAACTGGCCGAACTGGCCGTGCCCCGGCCCCGGCTGGTGCTCGGCGGCGTACCGAACGACCCCGTCCTGTCCGGGGCGCTGCAGAGCGCCCTCGCCACCACCCGCGACGAGGTGTTCGACACCTCGCGCTGATCGCAACAGCCCATCCGCCCCGCCACCCGCACTCGCAGCGGACGGACCCGCCGAGGGTCCCTCCGCCGGTCTCGCACACCCTCGAACCGCCCGAAGTCCCCCGGAGGAAGCGAAGTGTCCGGTTCCACCAAGACGGCCGCGGCCGCCGTCGCAGCAGCCGCCGCGATAACCCTGCTGACGAGCGCGTGCACGGGCTCGAGCAACAACACCGCAGGCGACGACCCCAGCAAGGACGTGACCATCACCTTCTGGCACGGCTGGTCCGCGCCCAGCGAGGTGAAGGCGATCGACGCCAACGTCAAGGCGTTCGAGAAGGCCCACCCCAACATCCACGTCAAGGTGCAGGGCAACATCACCGACGACAAGATCAACCAGGCACTGCGGGCCGGCGGCCCCAACGCCCCGGACGTCGTCTCCTCCTTCACCACCGACAACGTCGGCAAGTTCTGCTCGTCCAACGCCTTCGCCGACCTGGACCCGTTCCTGAAGAAGGCGGGCATCGACCCGGCCGCCACCTTCCCCAAGCCGATGCTGGAGTACACCCAGTTCGAGGGGAAGCGCTGCACGCTGCCGCTGCTCGGCGACGCCTACGGCCTCTACTACAACAAGGACGCCTTCAAGGCCGCCGGGATCGCCTCCCCGCCCAAGACCCTCTCGGAGTTCAAGGCCGACGCGGTCAAGCTCACCAAGAGCAAGGGCGACTCCTACGCCCAGCTCGGCTTCATGCCGAACTTCCACGGCTACGAGTCCACCACCACGCACCTGGCCGCGCAGTGGGGCGCGAAGTACTTCGACGCCGACGGCAAGTCGAACGTCGCCAAGGACCCCGGCTTCGCGGCCATGTTCACCTGGCAGCAGGACATAGTGAAGGCACTCGGCGGCTTCAAGAAGCTGGAGAAGTACCGGTCGGGCTTCGGTGACGAGTGGGGCGCCAAGAACCCCTTCCACACCGGCCAGGTGGCCATGGCCATCGACGGTGAGTGGCGGGCCGGCATGGCAAAGGAGGCGGGCACGAAGTTCGAGATCGGCGTCGCCCCCTTCCCCGTGCCGGACGACCAGGCCGACTCCTACGGCAAGGGCTACCTGTCCGGCACGATCATCGGCGTCGCCAACACCAGCGCCAAGAAGAACGCGGCCTGGGAGCTGGTGAAGTACATGACCACCGACACCCACGCGGTGGTGAGCTTCGCCAACGCCATCCACAACGTCCCCTCCACGCTCGCCGCCCTCAAGTCCCCGGAGCTGGACGCCGATCCGCTCTTCCGCACCTTCGTGGAGATCGCGCAGAACCCGAACAGCACCACCACCCCCGCCAGCGTCAACGGCGGCACCTACCAGCTGACCCTGCAGGACTTCGGCTACGCCTACGAGGCGGGCAAGCAGAGCGACCTGGCCGCGGGCCTCAAGGGTGTCGACGAGCAGGTCGACAAGGACATCGCGCAGGCCAAGTGATGAGCACCGTCCACCCGATGCTGAGGGCGAAGCGCCGCCGTGAGGCGCTTCGCACCCTCGCCTTCATGTCGCCCTGGCTGATCGGCTTCAGCGTCTTCTTCGCGTACCCGCTGGTCTCGACCGTCTACTTCTCCTTCATGAAGTACGACGGGTTCACCGCCCCGACCTGGAACGGCGTCAGGAACTGGTCGTACGTCTTCAACGACTACCCGTTCTTCTGGCCGGCGCTGCGCAACACCCTGTGGCTGGTCGTGGTCATGGTCAGTCTGCGGGTCGTGTTCGGCCTGGGGATCGGACTGCTGATCACGAAGATCAAGTCGGGTGCGGGGCTGTTCCGCACCGCCTTCTACCTGCCCTACCTGGCCCCGCCGGTGGCAGCGACGATGGCCTTCGCGTTCCTGCTCAACCCCGGCACCGGGCCGGTGAACCACCTGCTGGGCAGCGTCGGGCTGCCGACGCCCGGCTGGTTCAACGACCCGTCCTGGTCCAAGCCCGCCCTCACGCTGCTGGCCCTGTGGGGCATCGGCGACCTCATGGTCATCTTCATGGCGGCGCTGCTCGACGTGCCCAAGGAGCAGTACGAGGCCGCCGAGCTGGACGGCGCGGGGCCCTGGGCGAGGTTCCGCTACGTCACGCTGCCGAACATCTCCCCCATCGTGATGTTCGCCGTCGTGACCGGGGTGATCCAGACGATGCAGTACTACACACAGCCCCTGGTCGCCGGAAAGGTCGCCAGCGGCATCATCGGCGGTTCCGGCCAGCAGTTCGAACCCGGCTACCCGGAGAAGTCCACGCTGACCCTGCCGCAACTGGTCTACAACCTCGGCTTCCAGCGCTTCGACACCGGCTCGGCCTGTGTGATCGCCCTCGTGCTCTTCGCGCTCGCCATGGCGTTCACCGCGCTCCTCATGCGCCGCCGCAGCGGCTTCCTGACGGCGGAGGACTGACACCCATGACCACCCACGCGACCCTCGCCCCCTCCGCCCCGGCGCCCGCCACCGGAATCCCCTCCGGTGCGCGGCGCGCCGCGGCCCGCAAGGCGGCGCTCCACTGGATCGCGGTGCACGCCCTCGGCATCGCGGCCGCGCTCTTCTTCGTCCTGCCGTTCGTCTTCGTCTTCCTCACCGCGGTGATGAGCGACAACCAGGCCCTCACCCGCGACCTGTGGCCGAAGACCTGGGAGTGGGGCAACTTCGGCACCGTCTGGGACACCCCGGGGTTCCTCACCTGGTGGCGCAACACCCTGCTCTACGCGGGCCTCGGCACCGTGCTGACCGTCGTCTCCAGCACACCGGTCGCCTACGCGCTGGCCAAGTTCCGCTTCCGCGGCCGCAACCTGTCGATGATGCTCGTGATCTCCACGATGATGCTGCCCCCGCAGGTCGTCATCGTGCCCATGTACCTGTTCTGGGCGAAGCAGCTGCATCTGTCGGGCACGCTGTGGCCGCTGATCATCCCGATGGCCTTCGGCGACGCGTTCACCATCTTCCTGCTCCGGCAGTTCCTGCTCACGATCCCCAAGGAGTACACGGACGCGGCCCGGGTCGACGGCTGCGGCGAACTGCGCACGATGCTGCGCGTGGTGCTGCCGATGGCGAAGCCGGCCATCGCCGCCGTGGCCCTGTTCCAGTTCTTCTACTGCTGGAACGACTACTTCGGCCCGCAGATCTACGCGAGCGAGAACCCGGCGGCCTGGACCCTCAGCTACGGCCTGGAGTCCTTCAAGGGCGCCCACCACACCAACTGGAACCTGACGATGGCCGCCACGGTGCTGGTCATGGCACCCGTGATCGTCGTCTTCTTCTTCGCGCAAAAGGCCTTCATCGAAGGCGTGACGTTGACGGGAGTCAAGGGATGAAACTGGCGGTCGTGGGCGGCGGATCCACGTACACCCCGGAACTCATCGACGGATTCGCCCGGTTGCGGGAGACGCTGCCGGTCGAGGAGCTGGTCCTGGTCGACCCCGCCGAGGACCGGCTGCGGCTGGTCGGCGGGCTCGCCCGGCGGATCTTCGCCAGGCAGGGCCACCCCGGCACCGTGACCACCACCTCCGACCTGGACGCGGGCGTGGCCGGTGCGGACGCCGTACTGCTGCAGCTGCGCGTCGGCGGCCAGGCCGCCCGGGCGCAGGACGAGGCCTGGCCGCTGGAGTGCGGCTGCGTCGGCCAGGAGACCACCGGCGCGGGCGGCCTCGCCAAGGCGCTGCGCACGGTGCCGGTGGTGCTGGACATCGCCGAACGGGTCCGCCGGGCCGCCCCCGACGCCTGGATCATCGACTTCACCAACCCCGTCGGCATCGTGACCCGCGCCCTGCTGCAGGCCGGCCACAGGGCCGTCGGTCTGTGCAACGTCGCCATCGGCTTCCAGCGCAGGTTCGCCGGGCTGCTCGGCGTGACACCGGAGCAGGTCCACCTCGACCACGTGGGCCTCAACCACCTCACCTGGGAGCGCGGGGTCCGGATCGGCGGCCCCGCGGGCGAGGACGTCCTGCCCAAGCTGCTCGCCGAGCACGGCGACGGCATCGCCGGCGACCTCCACCTGCCGCGCGCGGTGCTGGACCGGCTGGGCGTGGTGCCCTCGTACTACCTGCGCTACTACTACGCCCACGACGAGGTCGTGCGGGAGATGCGGACCAAGCCCTCCCGGGCCGCCGAGGTGGCCGCCATCGAGGCCGAACTGCTGGAGATGTACGGGGACGAGACCCTCGACGAGAAGCCGGAGCTGCTCTCCCGGCGCGGCGGGGCCTACTACTCCGAGGCCGCCGTGGCGCTCGCCTCCTCCCTCCTGCGGGACACCGGCGACGTCCAGGTCGTCAACACCCTCAACAACGGCACCCTGCCCTTCCTCCCCGACGACGCCGTCATCGAGGTCCCGGCCACCGTGGACGCGGGCGGGACGCACCCGCTGCCCGTCCCGCCCCTGGACCCGCTGTTCGGCGGCCTGGTCGCGAACGTCACCGCCTACGAGGACCTGGCGCTGACCGCCGCCGTGCACGGTGGCCGCGACCGGGTCTTCAAGGCCCTGCTGTCGCACCCCCTCGTCGGCCAGTACGAGTACGCCGAGGCCCTGACCGACCGTCTGATCGCGCACAACCGGGAGCACCTCGCGTGGGCCTGAACCCTCTCGTCCCCGACGGCGTGCTCGCCGTCGACGCGGGCAACAGCAAGACCGACGTGGCCCTCGTCGCCGCCGACGGGACGGTGCTCGGCACCGCCCGCGGCGGCGGGTTCCAGCCGCAGATCGTCGGTACCGAGGCGGCGGTCGAGGTGATCGCGCGCATCGTCGAGCGCGCCGCCGGCGCCGCCGGCCTCTCCCCTCGGCCGGGTGAGCCGCTGGTCCGGCACGTCTCCGCGTGCCTGGCCAACGCCGACCTGCCCGTCGAGGAGCAGCAGCTCGAACTCGCCGTCCACGCCCGCGGCTGGGGCGAGGTCACCCACGTCGCCAACGACACCTTCGCCCTGCTGCGCGCGGGCGTCGACGAGCCGCGCGGGGTCGCCGTGGTGTGCGGCGCGGGCATCAACTGCGCGGGCATGCTCCCGGACGGCCGCACGGCCCGCTTCCCCGCCATCGGCCACCTCTCCGGGGACTGGGGCGGCGGGGCGGGCCTGGCCGACGAGGCGCTGTGGTGGGCGGCGCGCGCCGAGGACGGCCGCGGCGGCTCCACCGCTCTGGCCGCCACGCTCCCCCGGCACTTCGGGCTGACCTCGATGTACGCCCTGATCGAGGCCGTGCACCTGGGCCGCATCGCGGTCTCCCGCAAGCACGAGCTGACGCCGGTCCTCTTCGCCACCGCGCAGGACGGCGACCCGGTCGCCCGGGCGATCGTGGAGCGGCAGGCCGAGGAGATCGTGGTGATGGCCACCGTCGCGCTGCGCCGGCTCGGCCTCCTCGACGAGGAGACCGACGTCGTCCTCGGCGGCGGTGTGCTGGCCGCCCGTCACCCCCTGCTGATGGACTCCGTGACCGCCCTGCTGGCCGCCGCGGCGCCCAGGGCCGTCCCCAAGGTGGTCACCTCCCCGCCGGTGCTGGGCGCCGCGCTGCTGGGCCTGGACCGCACCGGTGCGGCGGCCGGGGCGCACGCACGACTGCGGGCGCACTACGAATCGGTGGGCTCCGTGTCATAACCGGCGCGCACGCCGGGGGAACCGAACAGCCTCCCGTGTGCGTGGTGAGCTGCGAGGGGGCGGCGCGCGGGGGGACCCGACGGGCGGCAGACGGGCTGTGCGGACGGCGAGAAGATCCACGCAATCCCTGGGTGGATGCCGGTGACGACGGCCATACTGCTGGTCATGGGCTCGTCGCGCGTACGCGCGGGCGAACGGGTCGGGGGGAGGGCCGGCAGGTGACACGGACGCCGATGGAGACGGACTCGCCGACCGTGCGGGCGGACACGCCCGCACCCGGTGGCAGGCCACCGCGGGCGTGGGTGGAGCAACCACGCGCGTGGCGCGCCGCGGCCACCACGGAACCGGGCAGGCTGCGCATCATCGGGGCGCTGCTCGCCCTGCTCGTCGTGGTCTTCGGCGCGGTGACGGCGTGGCAGATCACCGAGCGCTCGGCCGCGGCCGACGACGTGATCCACCACAGCGGGCCGCTGAGCGCCCGTGCCGCGGACATCTACCGCTCGCTCGCCGACGCGGACGCCACCGCCGCCGGCGGCTTCCTCGCAGGCGGCGACGACCCCGAGAAGGACCGCGAGCGCTACACGAAGGACATCCGGATCGCCTCGCGGAACATCGCGGAGGCGGCCGCCAGTTCCGAGGACTCCGCGCAGGCGCGGGCCCGTCTGGAGCGGCTGAACCAGCGGCTGTCGGTCTACACCGGGCTGGTCGAGCGGGCCCGCGCCAACAACCGCCAGGGCTTCCCGGTCGGCGGGGCGTACCTGCGGCGCGCCAACAGGATGATGAACGAGGAGATCCTGCCGGACGCCAAGCAGCTGTGGACGATCGAGACCGCGCGGCTCGGCGAGGACTACGAGGACGCCAAGGCGCTGCCGCTGGTCGCCTGGGCACTCGGCGTCGTCGCGCTGGCCGGGCTGGTGTGGGCGCAGCGGCGCTCGTACCGGCGCACCCAGCGGGTGTTCAACCCGGGCATGGTGGCCGGCTCGGTGGCCACGGCCGTGGTGCTGCTGTGGCTGGTCGCCGGGCACGGTGTGGCCCGCGCGAAGCTCGATGACTCCTACGCGCACGGGGCGCAGTCGCTGCAGGTCCTCAACGAGGCCCGGATCCAGACCCTGCAGGCCCGCGGCAACGAGAACCTGACGCTCGTGGCCCGCGGCGGCGGGGACGCCTACAGCACGGCCTACGACAAGCAGTTGCAGGGCCTGGCGGGCACGGACGCCGACGGGCGGACGGGCCTGCTGGCGGAGGCGCTCGGCCTCGCCGACGACGACCGGGGCCGCAAGAGCGTCACCTCCGCCATGGAGGCCGCGAAGGCCTGGTGGGGGCTGCACGGCGAGGCCCGCGAGAAGGACGACGAGGGCAACTACCTGGACGCCGTGGCCCAGACGATCGGCGGGACGTACGAGGACGGCAAGCGGCCCGAGCAGTACACGGGCTTCTGCTTCGACCAGGTCGACACCAACCTCGCCCGGGCCGTCGACCACGAGCAGCAGGAGTTCGAACAGGCCGCCGCCGACGGGCGCGGCGCACTGAACGGGCTGGTGCCGGGGGCCGCGCTGCTGGCGGTGCTGGGCGCCGCGGGCGCGGTGCTGGGCGTCGGACGCCGGCTGTCGGAGTACCGGTGAGCGGGGGGAGGCCGCTGATGGGACGCATGGGACACGAGGAGCGTGGGTGGCGCGTGCGGGGCTGGGCGGCCGTGGTCTCGGCGGCCGCGCTGGTCGCGGCCGCCGCCGCCGGCGCCGTGCTGCCGCTGCAGGACGGCAAGGACGGGGAGGGGCCTCGGGCCAGGTCGACGGCGACCGGGGCACCGGCCGCCGCGGCGGGGAAGGACGCGGCGGCGAAGGATGCGGCCGACGACGACTGCGGCGGCCACCCGGAGGCGAGCCTGCGGCCCTCCTCCGCGAGCGGCCCGGCGATCGAACGGATCAGGAAGCGCGGCAAGCTGGTCATCGGGGTCGACCAGAACGGCTACCGCTGGAGCTACCGCGACCCGGTCTCCCGGAAGATCGTCGGCTTCGACATCGACCTGGCCAAGGCCATCGCCAAGGACATCCTCGGCAGCGAGGACGCCATCCTCTACAAGACCGTGCCGACGGCCAAACGCTTCGACGCCGTCAACAACCGTGATGTGGACCTGCTGGTGCGCACCGTGAGCATCACCTGCGAACGGATCAAGGAGAAGCACATCGCCTTCTCCACCGCCTACTTCAAGGCGGGGCAGCAGCTGCTGGTCCCCCGTCAGGGTTCCGCCGTCAAGGGGTTCGACTCCTCCGTGAAGGGGAAACGGATCTGCGTCGCCCAGGGGAGCACCGGACAGGCCGAGCTGGAGAAGGAGAAGGACCGGCTGCAGCCCCGCGTGCTGCTCGTGGCGAACCAGCTGGACTGCCTGGTGATGCTGCAACTCGGCGAGGCGGACGCCGTCTTCACCGACAACGCGCTCGCCGCCGGCCAGGCCGCCCAGGACCCGGCGGTGCGGCTGGTGGGCACCCCGGTCACCACCGAGTACTACGGCGTGGCCATGAACGAGCAGGACACCGACCTGGTGCGCCGGGTCAACAAGGTGCTGGAGGACTACCGCAGCGGTGGCCCGGACAGCCATTGGATGCAGGCGTACCGTACCTGGCTGGAGGCGGACCTTCCCGGCATCGAGGGGCCGCCGGAACCGCTCTACAAGGACTGACGGCAAGCACGGGGACCGGCGGGAGAGAAGGAAGGTGCGATGGCGGTCGCGGGACCATCCGGACCGGCGATGAGCCGTGACGACGTCGACCGTGCCCTGGCACGGCTCGGCGACGAGCGGGACGCGGTCGAGGCGTCCCTGCTCGCGCTGCAGGACCACTCCGGCCGCAGGCTGCTGGAGGGTGCGGCGCTGAGCGGTGCCACCAAGGAGCGCTGGGCCGCGGCCGAGCAGGCGATCGCCTTGCTGTGGGCGCACTTCGAGACCTACACCGAGGCCCTGACCACCGCCCGCGGCCTGCGCGGCCGCCGCCGCTGGCCCACCCAGAGCGAACTGCGCGAGCTCACCGAGCTGCTGCGCGGCTCCGGCGTCACCGTGTCCGGCGGCGCCGTGCCCGAGGCGGCGCGGGGCCTGACCGGCCCGGCCCGGCTGAGCGAGCGGATCAGCCTGGAGCAGCTGCTGGCGCGGATGAACGAGTGGTACGCGCAGGTGATGGACGTGGTGTCCGCCGCCGACGCGGTGTGGTCGGCGCTGCCCGCCCGCATCGACCTGCTGATCGCGGAGGCGCAGCGGGTCCGTTCGCTCGCCGAGTCCGTCGGCGTGCGCCCCGGTACCCACCCCTCGGGCGACGACCTCGCGGGGATGCTGGACTCGCTGGCGGCGCTGCGTGCCGAGGTGGTCTCCGACCCGCTCGCCTTCTGGTCCGGCGGCCGGCCCGACACCGGGCGCTACGACCGGGCCGGGCGGACGCTGGAGGACATACGGCGCGAGGTCGAGGCCGTGCTGCACGTCCGCGACGACGCCGACCACCGGCTGATGCGGCTGCGGGACGTCCTCTCGCGCGCCGACCGCACCCTCACCGAGGCGCGCAGCGCCCGGGTCGAGGTGCTCGCCAAGATCGCGGCCTCGGAGGTGCCCGCGGTCAGCGGGGCGCCGGTCGCCCTGCACGACCAGCTCTCGGCCGCGGTCGACTTCCGCAGGACCGGTCAGTGGCACCGCCTCTCACCGCTGCTGGACGGCCTCGAACAGCGCGCCGACGACGAGTTGCTGCGCGCCCGCGAGTCGCTGACCGCGGTCACCGCTCCGCTGGCCGTCCGCGCCGAACTGCGCGGCCGGCTCGACGCCTACCGGGCGAAGGTGGCGCGCCACGGCATGGCGGAGGACCCGCTCCTGATGGAGCGGTACGACCACGCGCGGCGTCTGCTGTGGAGCGCGCCGTGCGACCTGCGCGCCGCGGAGAACGCCGTGCTGCGCTATCAGCGCGCCGTGGCCGAACTGCTGGTGCCGGGGCAGGCGGAACCTGCCGACCACAGGGGGGATGCACGATGAACTGCCAGCGTCCGGGCTGCGACGGGACGATCGAGGACGTCGGCGGAGGTGAGCTGTTCTGCGACACGTGCGGGCTGGCGCCGCTCGGCGCGGGGACGGCTGTCGGCCGGGGCGGCGGGGGCTCGTCGCAGCCGTCACGTGCCACCGGGACCGGACCGGGTTCCGCCGCCTCCTCGCGCTCGTCGCGGACCTCGGGCTCGTCCCGCTCCTCGCGCCGTTCGGTGTCCGGGCGGCTGTCCCGTTCACTGAGCGGCAGCACGAGCGGTGCCGCCTCCGTCTCCGTGCGCAGTTCGCGCTCCGGCTCCAGCGGGCCGACCCGCGGCAAGCTGGGCGCCGGTCTGGTGACCGTACCGCCCATCCCCCGCCCCGATCCGGCCGCCGCGGTGCTGGAGGACCCGCAGGTCCCCGAGCGCAAGCGGTTCTGCAGCAAGGGCGACTGCGGGGCGCCGGTCGGGCGCAGCCGCGGCGACCGCCCCGGCCGCACCGAGGGCTTCTGCACCAAGTGCGGCCACCCGTACTCGTTCACGCCCAAACTGCGGGCGGGCGACGTGGTGCACGGGCAGTACGAGGTGGTGGGCTGCCTGGCGCACGGCGGTCTGGGCTGGATCTACCTGGCCGTGGACCGGGCGGTCAGCGACCGCTGGGTCGTGCTCAAGGGCCTGCTCGACACCGGCGACGAGGACGCGCTGGCCGCGGCGGTCTCCGAGCGCCGCTTCCTCGCCGAGATCGAGCACCCCAACATCGTGCGGATCTACAACTTCGTCGAGCACCTCGACCCGCGGGGCGGCACCCTCGACGGCTACATCGTCATGGAGTACGTCGGCGGCAAGTCCCTCAAGGAGATCGCCAACGAGCGCCGGGGCCCCGACGGCAGACGCGAACCGCTCCCCGTCGACCAGGCCATCGCCTATGCCATCGAGGCACTGGACGCGCTCGGCCACCTGCACAGCCGCAACCTGCTCTACTGCGACTTCAAGGTCGACAACGCCATCCAGACCGAGGACCGGCTGGAACTCATCGACATGGGCGCCGTCCGCAGGATGGACGACCAGGACAGCCCGATCTACGGGACGGTCGGCTACCAGGCGCCCGAGGTGCCCGAGGTCGGCCCGTCCATCGCTTCGGACCTGTACACGGTGGCGCGCACCCTGGCCGTGCTCACCTTCGACTTCCAGGGCTACACGAACGTGTTCGTGGACAGCCTGCCGGACCCGGACGGCATCGAGGTCTTCTCCCGGTACGAGTCCTTCTACCGGCTGCTGGTCCGCGCCACCGACCCGGACCCGGGCCGCCGCTTCGCCTCCGCGGAGGAGATGAGCGAACAGTTGCTGGGCGTGCTGCGCGAGGTCGTGGCGCTCGGCAGCGGCAAGCCCCGGCCCGCGCTGTCCACCCTGTTCGGACTCGAACTGCGGGTGGTCGACACCGAGTTGCTGCCGCCCGCCCGGGACGCCTCCGCGCTGGGCGACCGCTCCGCCGACGGCGCCCGCAGGGGCGCCCTGCCGGCCCTGCCCGCCGGGGGCCCGGCCGCGCCCGTCCTGCCCCCGTCGTCCGCGCCGATGCCCGGCCCCGGCGGGTACGCCGCCACCGTGCCGGGCTCCCCGTTCACCGTGCCCGCCCAGCGGACCGCCCCGGCGCCCGCGCCGGCCGGGCCCGCCGTCTCCCCGCTCGACGTGCGGGCGGCGGCGCTGTCGCTGCCCGTGCCGCACGTCGACCCCACCGACCCCAACGCCGGTTTCCTGGCCGGCCTCGCGGCCGCCGCCCCGTCCGAGCTGGTGGCCGCCCTCCAGGTGGCGCCGGTGCAGTCCCCGGAGCTGCGGCTGCGCACCGTGCGCGCCCGGCTCGACAGCGACGACGCGCCCGCGGCCGTCGAGGAGTTGCGGAGACTGCAGGAGGAGCATCCGGACGACTGGCGCGTGGTGTGGCACCGCGGCCTGGCCGCGCTCGTCACCCGCGACGACGGCACCGCCGCGCTGTCCTTCGACGCGGTCTACGACGCCTTCCCGGGCGAGCCCGCCCCGAAGCTGGCGCTGGGCGTCTGCGCCGAGGTGCTGGGCCAGCTGGACAACGCCGCCGAGTACTACCGGCTCGTGTGGACCACCGACCAGAGCTACGTGAGCGCGGCCTTCGGCCTGGCCCGCGTCCGGCTCGCCGCGGGCGACCGGGCGGGGGCGGTGGCCGCCCTGGAGTCGGTTCCCGAGTCCTCGATCCACTACACGGCCGCACGCGTGGCGGCCGTCCGCGCCCGGCTGCGCGGGCGCGCCCCGCAGGAACCGCTCCTCGACGACCTGCGGGCCGCGGCCCGCCAGGTGGAGGACCTGCAGCGGCTGGGCCTCGACACACGGCTGCGCGAGCAGTTGTCCACCGAGGTGCTGGGCAGCGCGCTGGACTGGGTGCTGGCCGGGCAGCAGGGCGCGGCCGGGGTCCCGTCCGCGGAATCCGCCACGCCCGGGCTCCTGGGCCGGGACCTGGACGAACGGGGGCTGCGCTTCGGCCTGGAACACTCGTACCGGGTACTGGCCCGGCTCGCGGACCAGGGCCGCACAAGGATCGAACTGGTGGAGCGCGCCAACCGCCTCCGCCCCCGGACGTGGGTGTAACCGCCATGCCGCACGAGACCGTTTGCCCGGAGTGCAGCGAGCCTCTGGAACCCGACGACAAGTTCTGCGGCGTCTGCGGCGCCGACCTGTCCGCGCCGCGGCCGCCGGACGCGTACGAACTGGCGCCGCCCGACCCCGCCGCCGTCCCCGAACCGCCGGGCGGTGAGCCGGAGTCGTACGAGCTGGCGCCGCCGGGCAGGGACACCGACACCCTCCCCTTCGGCCTGGGCACCGCCGACCTGCCCCGGGCACGGATCACCGATCCCCGGCTGGACCCGCCGGCCGCGGCCGGGTCGCCGGGGACCTCCCCGCGGTGCGTGGCCTGCGGCATGGGCGACGTCGACCCGGACGGCTACTGCGAGCACTGCGGGCACGCGCAGCCCCGGCCCCGCGACCACCAGGAGCAGGAGTTCGACGGCGTGGCCGCCGTGACCGACCGGGGCCTGCGGCACCATCGCAACGAGGACGCCTTCGCGCTGGCCACGACCGCGCTGCCCGACGGCACGCCCGCCGTCATCGCCGTGGTGTGCGACGGGGTGTCCTCCGCGTACCGTCCCGACGACGCCTCGGAGACCGCCGCGGGCACCGCCGGCACGTCCCTCGTGCGGTCCCTGGCCCGCGGCGCCCAGCCCGAGGACGCCATGCGCGACGCGCTGCTCGTGGCCGCCCAGGCGGTGACGGACCTGGCGGCCGAGACCCCCGAGGAGGAGGCCCGGCGCCACCACAACGCGCCCGCGTGCACCTGCGTCAGCGCGATCACCTCCGGCAAGACCTTCACCGTGGGCTGGATCGGGGACAGCCGCGCCTACTGGATCCCCGACGACCGCTCCGCGCCCGCCTCCCGGCTGACCGAGGACGACTCGTGGGCCGAACGCATGGTGTCGATGGGCCTGATGACGCAGGCCGAGGCGTACGCGGACGAGCGGGCCCACGCCATCACCGGCTGGCTCGGCGCGGACGCCGTGGAACTGGACCCGCACACCGCTTCCTTCGAACCGGACGAACCGGGTGTAGTGGTGGTGTGCACCGACGGGCTGTGGAACTACGCGGAGTCGGCCGCGGAGCTCGCCTCCGTGGTGCCCGAGGACGCCCGCACCCGGCCGCTGCACTGCGCCCGCACCCTGGTCGGGGTCGCCATCGACGGCGGCGGCCACGACAACATCACCGTCGCCGTGCTGCCGTTCCCGGCCGCGTGACCTCTCCCTGATGCTCTCTTCCGAAGGTTGAACAAGCGCAAGGAGCGCACCCGATGGCCAACTTCTCCAAGTCGAACGTGCCGCAGTTCTCCGTCGACATCTACCAGAACGAGTTCCTCCCGGAGGGCGGGCGCGAGGTCAACGCGATCGTCACCGTGACCTCGACCGGCGGCGGCACCACGGGCGGGCTGCCGCTGGCCACCCACGCGCCCGGCGACGTGCCGGGCTCCGCGCCCGGGGCCGCCGTGGTGATCATGGTGGACTGCTCGGGCTCCATGGACTACCCGCCGACCAAGATGCGCAGCGCCCGCGAGGCGACCGCCGCCGCCATCGACACCATCCGCGACGGGGTCGCCTTCGCCGTGGTCGCCGGCACCCACCAGGCCAAGGAGGTCTACCCGGCGAACGGCGGCCTCGCCGTGGCCGACCCGGCCACCCGGTACCAGGCCAAGGAGGCCCTGCGCCGGCTCAGTTCGGGCGGCGGCACCGCGATCGGCACCTGGCTCCGGCTGGCCGACCGGCTGCTGGCCACGGCCGACGTGTCGATACGGCACGGCATCCTGCTCACCGACGGCCGCAACGAGCACGAGAAGCCGGAGGCGCTGCGCGCCGCACTCGACTCCTGCGCCGGCCGCTTCACCTGCGACGCCCGGGGCGTCGGAACCGACTGGGAGGTCAAGGAACTGACCGGGATCGCCTCCGCGCTGCTCGGCACGGTGGACATCGTCGCCGACCCCTCCGGTCTGGAGGCGGACTTCCGGCGGATGATGGAGACCGCGATGGGCAAGGAGGTCGCGGACGTCGCCCTGCGCCTGTGGACCCCGCAGGGCGCCGAGATCCAGTACGTCAAGCAGGTCGCGCCGACCGTGGAGGACCTCACCGCCCGCCGCACCGAGGCCGGTCCGCGTGCCGGCGACTACCCGACGGGCTCCTGGGGCGACGAGTCGCGCGACTACCACGTCAACGTGGTGGTGCCGGCGGCCGGCGTCGGCCAGGAGATGCTGGCGGCCCGGATCTCCCTCGTCCTGCCCCAGCCGGACGGCACCCCCCGCGTGCTGGGCCAGGGCCTGGTGCGCGCGCTGTGGACGGACGACATGGCGGCCTCGACGCGGATCAACCCGCAGGTCGCCCACTACACCGGGCAGGCGGAGCTGGCCCAGGTCATCCAGCAGGGCCTGGAGGCCCGCAAGCAGGGCGACTTCGACTCCGCGACCGCCAAGCTGGGCCGGGCGGTCCAGCTGGCCAGCGACTCCGGCAACGAGGACACCGCGAAGCTGCTCGCCAAGGTCGTGGACGTGGTGGACGCGGCGACGGGTACTGTGCGGCTCAAGGCCCGGGTGGCCGACGCCGACGAGATGACCCTCGAGACACGTTCGACGAAGACCGTCCGTGTGAAGAAATAGAGCAGCGGGACACAGAGGGGCAGAGGGGGAGAGAGCGACATGTCGACTTGCCCGAACGGTCACCGGTCCGCGACGGACGACTGGTGCGAGGTGTGCGGAATGCGCATGTCCGCGCCACCGTCCCCCTCCGTCCCGTCCCCGCCGTCCCCGCCGTCCCCGCCGCCCACGTACGCGGCGCAGGGCGCGCCACCGCCACCGCCGCCGTACTCCGGCGGCTACTCCCCCGGCTACACGCCCGGTTACGACCCCGGGTACGAGCCCGCCTACGAACCGGCCTACGACCCCGGGTACGGCCGCGGCCAGGGCGGCGCCGGCTACGACCCGGACGCCACCGCGGCCGCCGAACCGTGCCCCAACTGCGGCACCCCGCGCGAGGGTTACGCCCAGTTCTGCGAGGAGTGCCGCTACAACTTCGTCACCCAGGCCGGGACGACCTTCGTGCCTCAGGGGCCGGCCACCTCTCCCGCCTCCCCCGGCTACCCGCCCTACCAGCGCTACGAGTCGCAGCGCTCCCGCCCGTCGCAGATCAACCGCCCGGCGGAGCCGCTGGCCCCGGAGTCGGTGACCTCCGGCTCGGGCGACTTCCTGCTCACCCCGCCGAGCCCGCCGGCCCCCGGGCCCGCGCAGGCCAGCCCGCGCACCTGGACCGCCGTGATCGCCGCCGACCGGGACTACTTCACCGCCATGATGGCCCGCAGCGGCCCCGAGGCCCGCGGGCTGTACTTCCCCTCGTACTCCCCCGAGCAGCGGATGCCGCTGACCGGCCCGCAGGTCACCGTCGGCCGCCGGCGGCACAGCACGGGCGAGGCCCCCGACGTCGACCTGTCCCGGGCTCCCGAGGACCCGGGCGTCTCCCACAAGCACGCCGTGCTGGTCGAGCAGCCCGACGGCAGCTGGTCGGTGGTGGACCAGGGCTCCACCAACGGCACCACCGTCAACGGCGGCGAGGACCCCATCGACCCCTTCGTGCCCGTCCCGCTGACGGACGGCGACCGCGTCCACGTCGGCGCCTGGACGACGATCACGATCCTCCGCGACTGACCCCGGCCGTCCCCGGCGCGGGCCGCAGCTCCCAGCGGTGCGGCCCGTCCGGGCGGTCCAGCCAGGTCCACTGACGGCCCTCCGCCACGCTCATGCCGAAGCGGTCCCGGGGCGGCCGGCCCTCGGCGCGCCACAGCACGTACGCCTCCTCGACGGCGGCCCACAGGTCCCGCGGCCCGCAGATCCGGACCGTGCCGTCCCTGGCGGCGTGCGCGGCGGAGCCGTCGGCGGCGGTGATCGTGGGCCCGCCCGTGGTCCAGTGGACCTCGGTGTCCCCCGCGTACAGGCCGAGCAGGAAGCGGAACAGCTCGTCCTCCAGGACCCGCGGCGGGGTGTCGCAGGCACGGCTGCGCCACGGAGCGGGTCCGGTGCCGGCGGCCCCGCGGCGCGGTCCGGCGCCGGCGCCCCGCAGCGAGACGAAGTACGCGGGGGTGTGCAGGAAGCGGCCCTCGGCCCGCTCCGGGCCCGTCACGCGCAGCGCGATCAGGCCGCCCGCGAAGGGCGCGAGGATCAGCCCGCCGCGCCGGCACTGCCGCGGCCACGCCCGCGGCACCGACGGCAGCTCGCAGGTGGCGACGATCCGGTCGTACGGGCCGCGCTCCGGGCAGCCCAGCGCGCCGTCCCCGGTGACCACCGCCACCGGGCGCCCGGCCGCGGCCAGGTGCGCGCGGGCGGCCTCGGTGATCTCCGCGTCGAGGTCCACCGTGGTCACCGCCCCGGCACCCAGGCGGTGCGCGAGCAGGGCGGCGTTGTAGCCGGTCCCGGCGCCGATCTCCAGCACCCGCTGCCCGTCCTCGACCCGCAGCGCCTCCAGCATGGCGGCCATCAGCGAGGGCTGGCTGCTGGAGGAGAGCGGCTCCCCGTCCCGGACCAGTGTGATCAACGGCACGTCGGCGTAGGCGCCGGACAGCCAGCGGGACCGGCCGCGCGGGTCGGGGTCGTCGGCCGACAGCCGGGTGAACCCTCCGCCCGAGCGGGGACGGTGGTAGACGGGCACGAACAGGTGCCGCGGCACCTCCGCGAAGGCCGCCCGCCACCGCTGGTCCGCCGGCCCGCCGGCCGCGGCGATCCGGCGCACCAGCCGGGCCCGCAGCGGCACCGCCGCCGCCGCGTACCGGTCGCCATCCGTCATACGACCACTCTGCGACGGTGACCCCCTCCGGACAACGCGGGCCGTCTGAGAGCATGGGAGGCGTGAATGAGATCCCCCTGGGCACCGTCGAGCAGCAGACGTTCTTCGAGGCGGTCGGCGGCGAGCCGACCTTCCGGCGGCTCGTCCGCCGCTTCTACGAGGGCGTCGCCGAGGACCCGCTCCTGCGCCCCATGTACCCGGAGGAGGACCTCGGCCCCGCGGAGGACCGCCTGCGGCTCTTCCTCATGCAGTACTGGGGTGGCCCCCGCACCTACAGCGAGAACCGCGGCCACCCCAGGCTGCGGATGCGCCACGCGCCCTTCCGGGTCGACCAGGCCGCGCACGACGCGTGGCTGCTGCACATGCGCGCCGCGGTCGACGAGCTCGGCCTCGAACCCGACCTCGAGCGGCAGCTGTGGGACTACCTGGTGTACGCGGCGGCGTCGATGGTGAACACCGCAGGCTGATCCCGTCGCCCGGACACGTCACCGTCCGGGACTGCGCCCCGACGGACCGTGGGCGGGCGAGGCGCCGCCGGGGCCTGCGCGGCCCGGGCGGGCATCGTGGACGAACTCACCGCGCTGGACGGCTGCTTGCGGTCGTCGTGGGTCAGCGGACCGGACTGACCGACAGCCCCGGCAGGCCGCGCCGCACGGCGACCGAGCCGTACGGCGTGCGCAGCCGCAGCCACGGGCCCGCGGCCAGCAGCAGCACCGCGGGCTGTTCGGCGGCACGCGGTCCCGGGACGGGGGTGCGCACCGGGCGGAGGAAGCCCAGCGCGTGGGCGGCGTGCACCACGCGCAGCGGCAGGCCGGTGGCACCGAGCTGCCGGGACCAGATGTCGTCGGCGATGGCGTCCAGCTCCGCACGGGTGCGGTTCTCGGGCCGCAGCGCCTCGCTGCGGTCGCGGAACTCGGTCACCGCGGCCGCGGCCACGGCGCGTACGTCCTCCGCGGACGGGAGGCCCCGCACCTGCTCCCAGCCGCCACGCGGCGGGAGCAGTCCGGCCCAGGCGGGCCCGGTGACGGCGGCGGGCACGGCGACCGTGCCCGTCACGTCGTCGATGCCGTCGAGCAACTGCCCGGCGGAGACCGTCGAGTCCAGGTCGCCGGTGGCCCCGTCGAGCTCGGCGGTGCGGACGGCCAGGACCCCGCCGCCGAACGGCGGCTGCCCGAACACGGCGAGCACCGTGTCCGAGGCGCGCAGCCGGACGACGGCGGCCTTGTCCCAGCGGAGCAGCCGGGCCAGGAAGGCGGCGAAACCGTCCGCCTCCCTGGCATCGGCGAGTCGCAGGGCTGCCGTCATGCGGCGACTGCCCCCTCGCCGTCGTCCCCGGACGCGGACGCACCCGGCGTGTTCGCGCTGTCGTCGTAGTACGCCTCGAGGAAGGACCGCTCCTCCGCCGTGATCCGGCGCGGCCGGCCCTTCTCGAGGTTGTACGGCACCACGATCGTGGAGGCGCGCACGTAGACCGCCTCCGCGTCCTTGACCTCGTACGCGACGGTCAGTGAGGCGGCCCCCACCTTGGTCACCCACGTCTCCACCGTCACCGGCTCGTGGCGGTGCACCAGCGGACGCAGGTAGTCGATCTCGTGGCGGGCGACGACCGACCCGCCCGTGAACGACTCGCTGCCCTCCCCGGGCGCCAGCCGGAACATGAAGTCGATCCGGGCCTCCTCCAGGTAGCGGAGGAAGACCACGTTGTTGACGTGCCCGAAGGCGTCCATGTCCGACCAGCGCAGCGGGCAGCGGTAGATGTGCCGGGCCATCTCCCGCTCAGCCCCGGGTGAGCTTCTTGTAGGTGGCGCGGTGCGGCCGGGCCGCGTCGGCGCCGAGCCGCTCGATCTTGTTCTTCTCGTACGACTCGAAGTTGCCCTCGAACCAGAACCACTTGGAGTCGCCCTCGTAGGCGAGGATGTGGGTGGCCACCCGGTCCAGGAACCAGCGGTCGTGGGAGACGACCACGGCGCAGCCGGGGAAGTCCAGCAGCGCGTTCTCCAGCGAGGACAGGGTCTCGACGTCGAGGTCGTTGGTGGGCTCGTCGAGGAGCAGCAGGTTGCCGCCCTGCTTGAGGGTGAGCGCCAGGTTGAGGCGGTTGCGCTCACCGCCGGACAGGATGCCGGCCGGCTTCTGCTGGTCCGGGCCCTTGAAGCCGAAGGCGCTGACGTACGCGCGGGACGGCATCTCGACCTGGCCCACGTTGATGTAGTCCAGCTCGTCCGACACGACCGCCCAGAGGGTCTTCTTGGGGTCGATGTTGGCGCGGGTCTGGTCCACGTAGGAGATCTTGACCGTCTCGCCGACCTTGATCGAGCCGGCGTCCGGGGCCTCCAGGCCCTGGATCATCTTGAACAGCGTGGTCTTGCCGGCACCGTTGGGGCCGATGATGCCCACGATGCCGTTGCGCGGCAGCGTGAAGGACAGGTCGTCGATGAGGACCTTGTCGCCGAAGGCCTTGGAGAGGTTGTTGACCTCGACCACGATGCTGCCCAGACGCGGGCCCGGCGGGATCTGGATCTCCTCGAAGTCGAGCTTGCGCATCTTCTCGGCTTCCGCGGCCATCTCCTCGTAGCGGGCGAGGCGGGCCTTGGACTTGGCCTGGCGGCCCTTGGCGTTGGAGCGGACCCACTCCAGCTCTTCCTTGAGCCGCTTGGCGCGCTTGGCGTCCTTCTGGCCCTCGACCTTGAGACGGGACTGCTTGGTCTCCAGGTACGTGGAGTAGTTGCCCTCGTACGGGTAGGCGCGGCCGCGGTCGAGCTCGAGGATCCACTCGGCGACGTTGTCCAGGAAGTACCGGTCGTGGGTGATCGCCACGACGGTGCCCGCGTACTTGGCCAGGTGCTGCTCCAGCCACTGCACGGACTCGGCGTCCAGGTGGTTGGTGGGCTCGTCGAGCAGCAGCAGGTCCGGGGCCTCGAGCAGCAGCTTGCAGAGCGCGACGCGGCGCTTCTCACCACCGGAGAGGTTGACGACCGGCCAGTCGCCCGGCGGGCAGCCGAGGGCGTCCATCGCCTGGTCCAGCTGAGCGTCCAGGTCCCAGGCGTTGGCGTGGTCCAGCTCCTCCTGCAGCTTGCCCATCTCGTCGAGCAGCGCGTCGGAGTAGTCGGTCGCCATCAGCTCGGCGATCTCGTTGAACCGGTCCAGCTTGGCCTTGACCGGGCCCACACCGTCCTGGACGTTCTCCAGCACGGTCTTGGACTCGTCCAGCGGGGGCTCCTGCAGCAGGATGCCGACGCTGTAACCGGGCGAGAGGAACGCGTCACCGTTCGACGGCTGCTCCAGACCCGCCATGATCTTGAGCACCGTGGACTTACCGGCGCCGTTGGGCCCCACGACACCGATCTTCGCGCCGGGCAGGAAGCTCAGGGTGACGTCGTCGAGGATCACCTTGTCGCCGTGCGCCTTGCGCGTCTTGCGCATGGTGTAGATGAACTCAGCCAAGAGAAACCGTCCGGCATTCGATGTGTGGGCAGATACACCCCATCTTGCCAGCCGTCCACCCCCGGGCGGAAACGAGTACCCGGGCGACGTCCCTCACGCCGACGGCCCGGGCCCGGGCCGTCCCGTACCTGTCGTCGCCTGTCGCTGCCGGTCGACCCGGGCCGTCCCCGGACGGCCCAGGGCTGCCGCCCGATGTGGGCCCCGCTCTTCGAGGCTCGCCCCATGGTGGCTGCGAGAGCCGCGGAGCCGAACGCCCCAGTCCCTGCCGCGGGCCGGGGCGGCGGGTCCGGGGTGGCCGGGGTCACGGCTGCGTGAACTCTGTGAAGGCTGCACAACCATTCACACGGGTCACTCATCGAACCCTGCGAACCCACGGGCCACCCCGCGCCTCACCCGCGGAGGCCTCCACCCAGTGGTGTGCGGCGGCCCTCGATGTCGCGGCGCATCCGGACATACCGAGGTCTTGATGAAGATTCGCCGAGCTCTGGCCGCCGCGGCCGCGACGGCGGTCATCGTGCCGCTCGCCGTGCTGTCGGCTCCCGCCGCCTTCGCCGACGCCACTCCGGGCGCCTCCACGAGCGCGCCGGCCCCGGACGGCAGCACGCCCGACGTCGACGAGTCCACCCCGGCCGGGGACCAGAGCAGCGAGCCCGCCGATGACGGCAACGGTTCCACTCCCAGCCCGGACGGCCCGGCCGGCGACGGCGAGGGCGAGGGCGCCGGCCAGAGTCCCGGCACCGGCACGCCGGGCAACACCGCGACCGCGACCTCCCCGCCGAGCACCCCCAGCGGTGAACCGTCCGATGAGCCCGAGGACTGCCCGACCGACGAGGACGGCGTCGACGCCGACTCCCAGCTGGGCATCTCCGTGTCCGGACTGCCCGGCAAGATTGTCGCGGGCAGCGGCTGGCACGACTTCAAGCTCACCGCCGCCAACCGCAGCGACAAGGCCCTTGGCACGGTGCAGTGGCTCGCGGCCATCGACGCCGACAAGAGCGACCCGGGAGCCTTCCCGCTCAGCTACTTCACCAAGGTCCAGTACTTCAACCCGCAGACCAAGGCCTGGGAGTCGATCGCCGGCGAGGTCTTCGGCGGCTACTACTTCGGCCGGACGGAGCTTGGCCCCAAGGAGACCGTCGACATCAAGCTGCGCGTCGACATCACCTCGAAGGCTCCGACCGGTGTCGCGTTCTCCCTGGGTGTGGGCGGGTATCTGGACACCGAGAAGAACTGCGTGCACAGCTCCTTCTCGATCTACAACTTCACCGTGCTCGAACCCGGCAGCGGCAACGACGACCCGGGTGAGGCCAAGCCGGGCAAGGGCGACAAGCCGACCGGCGGCAAGGAGCCGCAGGGCGGCGCCGACGAGATCCCGGCCACGGGCAGTCTGGCCTCGACCGGTTCCAGCTCCGCCCTCCCGGTGATCGGCCTGGTCGGCGGTGTCGCCGTCGTGGCGGGCGCGGGTGTGGTGTTCCTGGTGCGCCGCCGCAAGGACGAAGCGCAGGCGTGAGACAGCGGAGGGGGACCTGGGCTCGAAGAGGGTTCAGGTCCCTTTTCGTCCTGCCCGCAGCGCCTCCGCGCATCTCAACCAGGTGAGTGCCGCTTCATCAGCGGGTAAGCGCTCAGACCTCGAACGCATCCGGTGTCCGTCCACCACGCTGCCCAAGGCAAGGCACGGGCCATGAAGTTGACGTCGGAGCCCGCTCGCTCTCACTGACTCGTCCACATGCTGAAGCGACTTCCGTGGTCCGGCCGGCGAATGCCGCGGCGATCAGCCAACCGTAATCCGTCGTGGCCTGTGTGCCGTTGAGGTCCGTGGCGATGAACGCGCGGTCTTCCGCGCTGTCTCGGGGTCGTCGTCGGGGAACGGCGAAGGGGGCGGAGGTCTGTCGACCTCCGCCCCCTTCACTCAGGAGCGGCCTGTGGGATCAGCTCACTCGGCGGACGGGGCCGCCTTCTTCTTGCGGAGGAAGAAGACCGCGCCGCCACCGATGACGACGAGCGCGATCGCGATGCCCGCGATCACCGGGGTGGCGCTGCTCGAACCGGTCTCGGCGAGGTCGCCGCCGGTGGTGGAGCCGGTGTCACCCGTGCCCTCGGAGGAGCCGCCGGCCGAGGCCGGGCTCGGCGAGGAGGACGGGGTGTCGCCGCCACCGTTGCCGGCGGTCTGGCAGTCGAGGACGCCCTCGAAGGTCTTCTCGAAGCCCTCAGGGCCGGTGATGGTGACCTTGTAGGGCTGGTCCTCCGCCACCGGCACGGTGATGGTCTCGGACTTGCCGGCCTCGACCGTGTACTCCTTGTCGGCCAGCGTGAAGGTGAACGGCTGGTCGCCCTCGTTGGCGGCCGTCACGTCCAGGCCGCCCTTGGCGCAGTTGACCTCGGCGGAGACCGCCGGGATCGGGCCCTTGGCGGCCCAGGTGCCGGTCGCCGTCGCGGAGACGGAGCTGTCGCTGGAGCCGGCGAGGATCTGGACCTGCGTGGTGCTGTCGACGCCCGTGAAGGCGCGGCCGACCGGGAGCTTGGTGTTGGCGGTGGCCGTCAGCGAGGTCGTGCCGTCGGCGGTGCCGGCCTCGACGTCGAAGTACAGCTCGTCGCCGTCCTTGGCGGAGGTGACCGCGGTGCCGTTCTTGTCGGTGACCTTGACGCCGGAGGGGTTGCTGGGCGCGGGGCTCACCTGGACGGTGGAGGCGTTGGTGTGGACCTTGATCGGACCGAGCAGGTCACCGGCCTTGCCGGAGACCGCCGGCGGGTCGAGGGTCAGCGACGCCGCGGGCTCCTCGAGGTTCTTGGCGTTCTTCTGCAGCCAGTCCGCGAGCTCTTCGGCGACCGGGTTGACCGCGGTCACGTCGGCCTTGTCGGAGAAGCGCCAGATGGCCACCTGGGTGCCGGCGGCGGCGAGCTTCTCGGTGAGCGGACCGGACAGGGCCGCGGTCTTCTGCAGCGCCGCGAGGTCGTTCACCTGCGGGTAGGAGTTCTGCAGGATCCAGTTGATCTTGCCGGCGTCCGCGTTGTTGTGGAGGCTCGACTCGTCCCAGGAGACCTCCTTGTAGGCGGCCTTGCCCTGGGTCGGGTTGTGCAGGTCGATGCAGTACGTCTGGATCGTGCCGCCGCCGTCGACGGACATCTCGAAGAGGCCGGCGCCGACCTCCTCGGGCTGCTTGCCCTCCTCCTTGATGACGGCCTTGTCGGCGGTCTTCAGACCACCGAGGGTCGCCGTCGCACCGGGCGCGGTGGGGGTCGCGTCGTCCGCGATGGCGGACCCGGCAACGGCTATGGAGCCCGCGGCGAGGAGGCCCGAGGCCACCATCGCGACGGCAAGACGGGCAGCTCCCCGCCTCCGTACAGTGAACATGAATTTCCCCTCCGGGCGAGGCTGGTCGTGGGGGCAGGCCTCGCCGACAGCTGTGGATCCCCGCGGAAAGCCGGGGTACCGCTGAATCCTAGGAACCAACCGCACCAAGGCCACCGGGATTCACAGCCGCCCGGGAATTCGAATCACAATCGTTACCCGCGCGTAGGCATGAACGCGAAATTGTCGATAAATCATCGACGTTTTACCACAGGGCGAATGCCCAGCTGTCCGGCTTATCCGGACAGCGCGGCCAGCGGATCGCCGGCGATCGGCTCCCCGGCGCCCGCCGGGGAATTCGGAACCATGAGTTCCGGCCGGGCCGCGGCCACCCGCCGGAACGCCGAGGTGCCCCGGGTCAGATCGTGACCGCAGGCGATCGCGTCGACGTCGGCCGAGATCCAGCGCTGACCGTCCCGCTCCTCCTCACGCACCCTCAGGCGTCCCTGGACGAAGAGTGGTTCGCCGACCCCGACCGAGGCCACCACGTTCTCCCCCAGCTGCCGCCAGGCGTACACCGTGTAGAAGCTGGTGTGCCCGTCGGACCAGCCGCCGCGCTCCCGGTCCCAGCGGCGCGCGGTCGTCGCCAGGCGGAACCTGGCGACCGGGACGCCCGTGGGCGTCTTCCGGAATTCCGGCCTGGTCGCGACATTCCCCACGACGGTGACCAGTGTCTCGTTCATTGCCGATGCTCCCCCGTTGCCGTCGCCGGCCGGCGGCCCCCTGCCGCCGGCCCCGCGATGGCTCCATGGTGCGCCCGCGACGCCCCCCGTGGAGAAAGCGGATTCAACCTGTGGATTACTGGCCCGTTGTGGACAACTCCGTCACCCGGAAGTGGTTTCCGGCGAGCACCCCGTACTGCTCCCGCACTTCCCGGTACCGCAGCAATTCCGCCGCCAGCGGTTCCAGCACCCGGGCCCGCCCGCAGTCGGCCGCCGCGTCCGCCATCCGCCGCTCGGCGGCCTGACCGTGCCGCCGGGCCGGACCGCGGGCCGCGAACCGGCTCACCCGGGTGAGCAGCGGACCCCCGAGAGCTCCCACCGCCAGCAGCGCGGGCGGCAGCCACCACGGCAGCCGCAGCGCGCCCGCCGCCGTCACCGTCCCGGACACCAGGGCGGCCGTCGCCAGCACTGCCAGCAGCCACTGCGCCGTGCCGACCGCCGACCACCACCTGGGACGCAGCGGCTCGTCCGGCGCCGCCCGCTCCACCGCCGCGTCCAGCGCCTCCGGGAGCGTGCGGCCACCGCGGCGCGCTGCCTCCCGTACCGCCTGCGCCCACGCGGCGGGCAATCCCGCCACCGCCTCCGCCGCCACCGCGCGCACCGCCTCGTCGACCGACGCGCGGGACGCCGACAGCGCCGGGCGGCGGCCGTCGAGGGCGCCGTCGCCCGGTTCCGTTCCACCGCGGACCCGGCGCAGCTGCCGCCACGGGGTGCCGCACGCCTCGTCGGCCGCCCTGGCCCAGGCGCTCTCCGCCGCCCGGCCCGCCGCCGCGGCGCCCACGGCGTGCGCGAGGCTCGCCGTGAAGTCCTCGCGGGCCCGGTCGGTCAGCCCGGTCACCCCCTCGGCGACGTACAGCGGGCGCAGCCGCTCGGCGAGCCCGTCCACGTCCGCCGACAGCCTCCGGCTCGCGGCGGCGCGTTCGACCACGACCTGGCCGATGGCCGCCCTCAGCTCCGGGACGCCGTCGCCGCTCAGCGCCGAGACGGCCAGCACCATGGCGCCGTCCTCGCCGTGCTCGCCGACGGCGAGGCCGTCGTCGTCGAGCAGCCGCCGCAGGTCGTCCAGCACCTGTTCGACGGCCTCCTCCGGGAGCCGGTCGATCTGGTTGAGGACGACGATCGTCACATCGGCGTGCCCGGCCAGCGGCCGCAGATAGCGCTCGTGCAGGGCGGCGTCCGCGTACTTCTCGGGGTCGAGCACCCACACGATCACGTCGACGAGCTTCAGCACCCGGTCCACCTGGTCGCGGTGGGCGGTCGCCGCCGAGTCGTGGTCCGGGAGGTCGAGCAGGACCAGGCCCGCGGGCCCGTCGTCCGTCCGCTCCGCCCCCTCGTCCAGGACGCTGTGCCGGGCGAACCTCGCCTTGGGCGCGATGCCGAGCCGGTCCAGCAGCCCGGAGGCGCCCCGCGGGTCCCAGGCGCAGGCGACCGGCGCGGAGGTGGTGGGCCGGCGGACGCCGATCCGCGACAGGTTCAGTTCCGTGAGCGCGTTGAACAGGGACGACTTCCCGCTGCCCGTCGCCCCGGCCAGCGCCACCACCGTGTGGTCGGCGGAGAGCCGGCGCCGGTCGCCGACCCGTTCCAGCAGCTCCCCCGCCCCGTCGAGCGCCTCGTGGCTCACGCGAGTGCGCGACAGCCCGAGCAGTTCCGACAGCGCGTCCACCCGCTCCGTGAGCACCTGATCACCTCTCCTGGAGTCCGTACGACTTCTGCACGACCGACAGCTCCGCGATCAGCGACGCCTGCTGGGCCGCCGTCACATCGAGTGCGTCCACCGGGAGCACCCGCAGTTCCCGCTCGTCGTCGAGCACGTCGCCGACGAGCCGGTCCAGCTCCTCGCGCGCCCGGTCGCCCGACCGCAGCGCCGCCTGCGCGCCGACGAGGGAGGCCAGCCGCTCCCCCGCGACCGTCCCCTTGCGGCCGCCGAGCACGGCGACGGCGATCAGCGCCGCCGCGTGTTGCGGGTCGACGCCCTCCGCGCTCCCGCGCACCGCCTGGTGGGCGAGGCGGTTCACCGTGAACACCCAGGTGTCGACGGCCTCCTCGATCCGTTCGGCGGCGTCGTCGGCAGCCGCCTCCGGGTCGGCGTCCTCCGCGAGGACGGCGCCCGCGCGGTCGCCGCGCCAGGCGTCGAGGGTCCGCTCGTCCGCCGCCGCTACCTCGGTGCGCAGCAGCGCGGCCAGGCTCTCGGCCAGGGCGGACAGCAGGGCCGCCGGGCCGCAGCCGGGGTAGCCGCGCCAGCTGGCCAGGGCCTCTCCGGCGAGCAGTGCCCCGGCGCCGACGGCCTCCTGCACGCGCGACTCGGCCTCGTCGTAGGCCTCGTCCACCCGGCGGGTCAGGCGCACCGCCGCCGCGTGCTGCGCGGCCGAGGCGCCGGCCAGCTCCGGGAGCCGGTTGCCGAGCGATCCCAGCACCCCGGACACGGTGCGCTGCGCCGCCTGGTGGCGGGCGGCGGGGTCCTCGGCGCAGTGTGCGAGCCAGCTGCCGAGCGCCGCCACCGCGGTGTGCGGCAGCAGCCCGCCGGCCCCCGCGGACTCGGGCAGCTCCGGGACGGTGAACCGCGGCACGTCCCCGAGCCCGGCCCGGGTCAGCAGGGCCGCGTAGTGCTGGGAGACGTCCTCCGCGATCTGGTGCGGCACCCGGTCCAGGACGGTGGCCAGGGTGACGTCGTACTCCTTGGCCGTACGCAGCAGATGCCACGGCACGGCGTCGGCGTAGCGCGAGGCGGTGGTCACCAGGATCCAGATGTCGGCCGCGCAGAGCAGTTCGGCGGCGAGCTCGCGGTTGCGGGAGACGAGGGAGTCGATGTCGGGCGCGTCCAGCAGGGCGAGCCCGCGCGGCAGCGTGTCGTCGGTCTCCAGGCGCAGCCACAGCCTGGTCTCCTCCGCCTCGCGCTCCTCGTCGTTCCCGTCCGCACCCTCCTCCCCGTCGGCGTCGGACGCGCTCCGGGGCCGCGGTGCCCAGGCGCGGGCCAGGCCCGGGAGCACCCGCGGATCGGCGAACCACGCGCGGTCCTGGGGGTGGCACACCAGCACCGGTGTGCGCGTCGTGGGGCGCAGCACGCCCGCGTCGCTCACCCGCCGCCCGATCAGCGAGTTCACGAGCGTCGACTTGCCCGCTCCGGTCGAACCGCCCACCACGGCCAGCAGCGGCGCTTCGGGCGCCTTCAGCCGGGGCACGAGATAGTCGTCGAGCTGCGCCAGCAGTTCCTGTCGTGTGCGGCGGGCCCGCTCGGCTCCGGGGAGGGGAAGCGGAAAACGCGCGTCCGCGACGCGGTCGCGCAGCGTCGACAGCGCGTCGAGGAGTTCGGGCCGTACATCCAAGATCGCCACAGTGGCAGAATGCCCCATTTTGATGGGTTTTTGAAGCGTATTCCGCCTAGTTCACGTCTTTCGGCCCGCAAGGAGGCCGGATCGGGACGGAAGGGCCGGAAGAGACACCGGCATAACGAGTGCACAACAGCCGTCGGATGAGGCGCCAAAACTGGTGCGACATTCGCACCTGCCTGCGATTATCAGACCGCTTCACCGAACCTACACAACGTGTCATGAAGGCGAAGCAACCGGCCGCACATCAGCCGCGCCCTATCCTTGTCCCCGGCAAGGTCACGGAACCGTCGACACAAGGGGCGGGTTCGGTCGCGGCCAACGTCCGGCCCCCGTAGCTCAGTGGATAGAGCAGGCGCCTTCTAAGCGCTTGGCCGCAGGTTCGAGTCCTGCCGGGGGCACCCACTGCGCCCCTCCATACGGAGGGGCTTTTCGCTGGTCAGAGCCTCGCCACACGGAGCGGAGCAGCGCCGGGCCGCCCGCGGGTGACCACGGGAGCGCTCCGGCGCCGTCCGGCTTTCGCAGGGTTCGCGCGGGTGGCCCCGTCGCATACGTGTCGACGTTCCGGGGACCGGTTCAGCGATCTTCGTCCGGTTCCGGAACGTCTCCCCCGGCCCCGGTCCGCCTCTGGTGATCCCTTGGCCGACCCGGGACACAACGCGCGTAGGCGGCAGGCAAGACGGGGACGCTGTTGCCCGCCCGCTCCGCGACCTGCGCCGGCGGGACGCCCGCGTCGAGGCACGACGTCGGACGCGTATGCCGCAGGTCATTGCCGCGTTCGCCGAGCGGCGAGGCGAACTCCGCCGGCGCGAGAACCTGTCGCCGGGCATTGTGCCGGCCGCGGCGAAAAACCGACCCCGCACGGTGATCTGCCCGAGGCGCACCAGCTTGTCGTGTCGCCCAAGGAGTTGCACCGCTCGTTCCAGCCCCAAAGTCTCGATACCCTTCCACCGCGTGTGGCGAAGTCTTCGGGCATAGATCCCGGCGAGCCGCTCTGCGGGAACAGCGCCGTCCCACACAACCTGAGTAGCGCCGGTGCGAAGGGCAGCCAGAGCAGTCGCGGACGCCTCGTCGTCGCCGACCGGCAGTCGCATCAACATATGTCGTTCCATCGTCACCCCCGCCGGGATCCTGCAGTACAGCAGTGAAGTACAGCAACCACAGCAACCGGCCCCGCCCGCCGGTGGCTCTTTCGGAACTTGGGGCGACCTGAATGACCGCCTCTGGCCCATCTGGCTATAGCTACGGATCAGAGGGTGTGCCGCGACGGACTGAGTGTCTACTGTGCTTCGCCACGCGATGTCGCTCAAGGCAAGCCCTAAACAGCGGCGATGGCCAAGCCCAGACGACGTCACTCGAAACGTTGTCCGGGCAGACCCCCCGGCTGGAGCACCTGCACGGACGCGGGGTCGGAACAGGCCGTCGACGCCTGCCTGAAGCAGCGACGCAACCCCGGGTGGCCGCGCCGAGCGTCACCCGGGGTCGTGCCGTCCGGGTCAGCGGCCAATCGCCCAGCCGAAGGCGGCGTCTCCCTTGAGGGAGACGTCCCGGGCGGTGAAGGACTTCGCGTTCGTGGCCGTCAGGCCGGAGGCAGTGCCGCGCAGGATGGTCACGGCGCCGTAGCCGTTCTCGTAGCCGACGCCCGTGACGAGCTCGGCCTTGCCGTCCTTGGTGAGGTCGACCAGCCGTACGGTCAGGCCGAAGGAGTCCGCCCACTCCGAGGTGCCGGGGACGCCGGCGGTGTCCTGGGAGTAGGACGCGGCGCCCTTGCCGCTCAGGCCGGAGGCCGAGCCGAACAGGATGGTCACGGCACCGGCGTCCTTCACCGTGCCGAGGTCCTCGCCCGAGGTGCCCACGGCCACGTCGGCATAGCCGTCGCCATTGACGTCGCCGGCGTCGATCGCCGAACCGAACTGGTCGCCGGCCTCACCCGCGCCGGGGACGCCCGCGGTGTCCTGGTGGATGACTGTCGGCGTCTGCGCGGGGGCGGGACCGTTCGGGCCGCCATACCAGACGGTGATCTGGCCGCCCTTGTGGCCGCCCGGCTTGCCGGCGTGGGGATCCTCGGGGTCGCCCAGGATCAGGTCCCCGAAGTGGTCGCCGTTGACGTCGGCGATCGTGGCGACCTGGCCGTCGGCCCGCGGCAGTTCGACGGCGACGTAGTCCGACACGGGGTGGGTCGTGTTGCCGGGGTCGTGGCGGATGTACTGGATCTGTCCGCCGGGGTCGCTGTCGGTGACGGCCGGGTAGACGCGTTCGGCGAGGCGGTCGCCGTTCAGGTCGCCCGCCGCGGCACCGTTCGTTCCGCCCGCCTCCCAGACGATGCCGTGGCTCGACGGGGTGCCCGTGCGGGTGAACGGCCCCCGGTAGAGGTGGGTGTGGCTCGGACCGGTGGCGGTCACGTCCGTCTTGCCGTCCCCGTCGAAGTCGCCGGTGGCGACGTCGAAGGAGTAGCCACCCCAGTCGTCCAGCAGGGTCTCGGGCGGCTGCGGCAGGGCGGCGCCGCCGGACAGGCCCGTGGCGCCGCCCCAGAGGACGGTGACGGCGCCGACCCCCACGTGGTTGCCGATGCCCTCGTAGGGCGAGCCGACCACCAGGTCCGCGTACCGGTCGCCGTTCAGGTCGGCGGTGGCCAGGCTGGCGCCGAAGCGGTCGCCGGTCTCGGCCGTGCCCGGGACGCCGGCCGAGTTCTGCGTGATGACGGTCTTCCTGGCCGCCGAGACCCCGGAGGACGAGCCGTACAGGACTACCACGGCGCCGGCGTTGGACACCGATCCGACGTCGGCGCTCCACGCGCCGATGGCGAGGTCCCGGTATCCGTCGCCGTTGAAGTCGCTGGACAGCCCCGAGGGGGCGGCACCAGCCGGGGTGGCTGGCAGAGTGGCGAGCAGGCTGCCGGCGAAGGCGGCGGCCGCTAGCAGGGTGCGCTTGTGCAAGTCGGACTCCGGGAAGTGCTGAGACGGGACCCGCCGTACGGGCTCTTGCCGGTTCTGCGATGCCGGAACATCCCGCTTGTCAGGTTCTGCCACTGGTTCACATGCGGACCAGCCAAGACGAGACCACTCGCGGGGCACAAAGGTTGCAGGCGTTCCCGGTAAATCCTCGAGCGCCTCAGATCACCCGGGGCAGCCCTCGACGGCCCGGGAAGGTGCCCGTCATCTCATAGCGCAGCATCCCGCACCTGGAGCACCAAGCCTGCTCTCCTGAACGAAGCCCACCGGCCGCCGAGTCGCGGCGTTGGCAACAGGACTGACGGGCAGGAGCCGCCGTCTCAGTTCCGTCTCATTCACCAGCGTCTGCGGCCGTTCGCCGAGGTATGCCGACAGGCCGAAGCAGCACCGCCGAACGGGCTTGGACGCAGATGAACAGCCACGTTCGGGCCGCTGAGGTTTCTGACATCCACGGCTGACATCAACGCCGTCGGACCGGGGCGTACACCAGCGCCTCTGTCCGGCCGTGGCACCAGTCGACGGCGGCCGCTAGAGCGGGCGCGGATCGAACTTACAAGGCAGATGTCGGCGACGACGTCAAGCGCCTCAGTCGATGCACGGTCCCGCTATGAGTCCCCGGGGGCTTCGGCATCCCAGGGATCGATGCCAAGGTCCATGAATCGGCTGGCGTCGCGATCGTGGAGGAACCGTGCCCCTGTATAGGGGAGTTCGAAGGTCCAGTGCTTGGGGAGGTCGCGGGCTGCGTAGCGGCAGAGAAGATCAACCATCCCGAAGTCGAAGGCGGCCCAGCACCCGGGGGCTGCCCACTGCCGGCGCCAGATCACCGTGGTCCACTCGTTGGGGTCCGGTGTGTCCGCGCGCCAGCACAGCAGGTCGGCCTCCGTAGTTAGCCCCCAGCCGACGAGGAGTTCGGGCGCGTCGTATTCCTCCTCTTCGGCCGTGTACTCGGCGTCCGCTGTCAGCCCTTCCACCGTGGAGCTGGGGTCATTGAGATACACCTCCTGGACAGGCGGGACGACGTTGAGGAAGTCGTCGAAAATTCCTTGCCCGTAGACCCACATGAACTGCATGTAGTCATCGGGGAACCCCCTCGGATAGCGGGTGGACAGCCCCTCCCAGTCCACCGTGTTGCCACCCCGGGCTGGAGGCGTCACCAGGGATGTGAGGCACACCAGAGGGTCACCCGGGATCGATTGCCGTCGCATGTCCCCTCCGCTGCTCGACCGCGCCGCCCGAGGCCGCTGCTGATCGTGTAACTACCGGAACGGGACTCTACATCCGAGGTCTGTCACTCCCGAGGAGACCGAGTTGCTGGGCAGCAAGCTGATCCTCAAAACGAACTGAGGGGCACGCCACGCATGCCGACGCGTGCCACAACCGTGCCACATCAGGCGGTCAGTCAGGGTTAACGACGGCTCGCGGCATTCGAGATGTCCCGCTGAACTGGGAACCCTTCAAAGCTGGCTTGACCTGCGTACCCTCGACAGCCCCGACCGCCGCGCTTACAGGGCAGATGTCCTCCAACACGCGAGCGCCCTCCCGGGCCGTCCTGGGGCCGTGGAAGGGCGCTCAACGATGACCAACGCCGACAACTGCCGACAGCTCAGCAGCAGGTCAGAGCAATGATCGATGTTGCGGCCGCAGGTCACGGCCGTCGGCTGTCAGTTGTGGCTGTGCAGATCACGCAGCACCGAGCTGAGCGGCCAGGAACACCGCTGCCACCGAGGGGCGAGCTGCGTACGTTGCGCCCGCGCTGCCCTCAGGGGCCTGCCACCAGTAGAACGGAAGCCGTCGCCCACTGTTGTTGTGTCCCTTGTTCATTCCCTTTACCACGCCTGCCACGCGCTGCGCCGGAGCGGCCTGATTGGGACCGCCCAGGGCCATCTCCACTAGCTCCGTACAGTGGATCTTTCGGCCGGGATTGCGCAGCAGATACTCGAGCATCTGCCGGGCCTGCGGTGCGAGTTCAGCCAAGAACCTCGTAGCGCGCTCCAAGTCCTCCGGGCCCCATTCCGGGGCACCGTAGTGCGCTTCTTCGCCAGAGTGCTCAGCCCACCGCGGATCAACCTCAGACAGATACTCCGTCATGCCCGCCCCTAACAGTTCGTCCCTAACGTTTGCGTCGTTCGCACCGTACAGATCCGCCACGGCACTGCGTGTCGAATCCGTGTCGAAGTCCTACCGGCGAGCAGCTCAGCTGAAGGAAAGCCCCAGGTCAAGAGGAGAATGGGACGCAGCCACAGAGCGCCTTCTAAGCGCTTGGCCGCAGGTTCGAGTCCTGCCGGGGGCACCCACTGCGCCCCTCCATACGGAGGGGCTTTTTTGCTGGCCTCCCCGCTCGGGGTGCCGCGGGAGAGGACACGCGGGAGAGGACACGCGGGAGGGGACGGGAGCGCAACGGCCGGAACGGCGGCGGTCCATGGGCTCCGCGGCCGGGCGCCCTCAGCCCGTCACGCGGTCGACCGTGTCGAGGACGTCGTCCCATGGCAGACCGCGTCCGTCCGGTACCTCGCCCGGTTCCGGGAGAGGGCGTGCCTCCGGGTCGTGGAGGAGGTGGACGCCGGCCTCGCGGAGGGTGGCGAGGTGGCGGGGCCAGGCCGGGTGGCGGGCGTGCGCCGCGTTGACGGCCGGGACGGCCACGAGCGGCACGTGCGGGGTGCCGAGGACCTCCGCGAGCAGGGTCAGGGCCTGGTTGTCGGCGATGCCGAGCGCGAGCTTGGCCAGGGTGTTGGCGCCGGCCGGGGCGAGCACGCAGCAGTCCGGGGCAGGATGCGGCCGCGGCTCGCCGGGGAGCCGCGGCCGGTCGCGTACGGGCAGACCGGTCACGTCGCGCAGCCGTGCGGTCTCGCCCCGTTCCCGCAGCCAGCGCGCGGCGGTCGGGGTGAGCGTGACGGCGACGCGCCAGCCGCGGGCGAGCGCGGGCAGGACGAGTCCCTCGCGCAGGGTCTCGACGCCGTCGGCGGCCGAGCCGACGACGGCGAGGACCCCGCGGACCGGACGCGCCTGCGGTGGGGACGTGTGAGGAGCCATGCCCACCCCTTACCCGAACCGGCCCTCCACGTAGTCGGCCGTCCGCGGATCGGTCGGGCTGCCGAACATGGCGGTGGTGGGGCCGTGCTCCACGATGCCGCCGGGGGTGCCCTGTTCGGCGAGGAAGAAGGCGCACTGGTCCGAAACGCGGGCGGCCTGCTGCATGTTGTGGGTGACGATCACGATCGTGACCTCGTGGGCGAGTTCGCGGATCGTCTCCTCGATGCGCCGGGTCGAGGTGGGGTCCAGCGCCGAGCAGGGCTCGTCCATGAGCAGCACCTTGGGCCGTACGGCCAGCGAACGGGCGATGCACAGGCGTTGCTGCTGACCGCCGGAGAGGGCGCCGCCGGGCTGGCGCAGCCGCGCGCGGACCTCCTTCCAGAGGCCGGCCTTGGTCAGGCACTCCTCGACGAGGTCGTCCTTCACGGCCTCGCGCACCCGCTGTCCGGTGAGCTTCAGGCCCGCGGTGACGTTGTCGTAGATCGACATCGCCGGGAAGGGGTTGGGCTTCTGGAAGACCATGCCGATGCGGCGCCGGGCCTCGGTGAGGCGGCGTCCGCGGGCGTAGATGTCCTCGCCGTCGAGCAGGACCTCGCCCGCCAGGGAGGCGGACGGCACGAGTTCGTGCATCCGGTTCAGGGTCCGCAGGAAGGTGGACTTGCCGCAGCCCGAGGGGCCGATGAGGGCGGTGACCTGCCCGGCGGGCATGGTCAGGGAGACCCGTTCGAGGACCTTGTGGTCGCCGAACCAGCACGAGATGCGGCGGGCCTCCAGGGTGGCGCCGGTGCCGGCGTCCTCCGTGATCGGCGGGAGCGGGATGGTGGTCTCGGTCACGAACGGGTCCTCACATCAGGTTGGGCAGGAGCAGGGCCGCGTGGTCCGCGACGAGGAGGCCGAGCAGGCCGAGCACGGGGACGCCGACGACCCAGGCGTGCCGCCGTCCCCAGCGGGCGTGCGCCCAGGCCAGCCCGGCGGCGGCGAGGAGCAGGCCCTGGCCCCACAGGACCACGGGCAGCCAGGAGGACTCCTGGACGGCCATGGCGGTCTCGTCCGCCGGCAGCGCGCCGGGCGGGACGGCGGGGGCGGAGGCGGGCTGGACGCCGGACATCAGGTCGGCGTCCACCCGCAGGATGCCGCGCGGCATGAAGGCGGTGCCCTCTGCCGTGATCAGCGTCAGGCGGCCCTTGCCGGCCGCGGGCGGCGCGGGCTGGGGGTCACCGGCGCGGCGGACCGCGACGACGCGGTAGCGGTGCACGCCCTGGCCGGTGGTCACCGTGAACTGCTCGCCCGGGTGAAGGCCGCCGAGGTGCCGGAAGGGGCCGCCGTAGGTGGCCTGGCGCCCCAGGATGACGCTGACGCCGGCCTGGCCGGGCAGCGGGGTGTCGCGGCGGTGGCCCGGACCGCGGGTCAGGACCTCCGAGGTGGTGCCCTCCCCGACGACCTCGCGCAGCCCGAGCCCGGGGACGGAGAGCACCGCCACCGGGGTGCCGGAGGTCAGCGGCTTGATGCCCTCGCCGGACCCTCCGACGGGCGCGATCCCGTTGGCGAGGTCGCCGCGCAGGGCCGCGTAGTCCACCTGCTGGTCGCGGGCGTGGCGGACCTGGCCGAGCAGGCCCACGTCGACGACGAAGCCGAGCAGCAGGGCCGCCAGGATGCTCAGAGCCGCCCCGGCGACCCGCAGGCCGGGGCCGGCCGGACGCGTGGTCCGCGTCCGGACGGCCGCCGGCCCCGGCGGGGTGGGGTCCGCCGGCCCGTTCCCCGAGGGGGCGGGCGGGACGCGGCCGGGGGCCACACGGACCGGGGTGCCGACCGGGGTCATCCCACCCTCACCGACTTCGAGACGGCGCTGCCGTTGGTGTAGCCGGACCGCTTCGCGGTGATCTTCAGGGTGACCCGGTGCCCGCGGTCGCTCTTGGTCAGCGTGTACGTGGAGTGCGTGGCGCCGCGGATCGCCTTGTTGTCGCGCCGCCACTCGTAGCCGTAGGACGTGGCCGCGGGATTCCAGCTGCCGGTCCTGGCGGTGAGCCTCTTGCCGGCCTTGGCGGTGCCGCTGATGGTCGGCAGCTTGGTGTTCCTCAGGGCCGGGCCGACACCCACGGTCACGGCGGGGCTGGTCGCCGTCGTGCTGCCGGTGCTGTTCTTCGCGGTGATCCGGCAGGCGAACTTGTGCTTGTAGTCGCTCGGGACGAGGCCCCGGGTCTGCGCGGTGGCGCCGCTGACGGCCTTGTTGTCGCGCAGCCAGGCGTAGGCGTAGGAGGTCGCCCCGCCGAAGGTGGCGGAGCACGTCACCTTCGAGGCGACCCTGACGGTGCCCGTCACCTTCGGGGCCTTGACGACCACCGGGGGCTTGACCTTGACGGTGTACGGGTGGGCCGCCGAGGCGGACGGCTTGTACGCCGCGGCGTCGGCCGGGGTGAACGCCGCGGTCAGCGCGTGGGTGCCGACGCCCAGGGCGGAGGTGGTCAGCGACGCCGCCCCGTTCGAGACGGTGACCGGGGAGCCGATCGGGGTCGTGCCGTCCAGGAAGCGGACCGAACCGCCGGCCGCGGCCGGCGCCACCGTCGCGGTGAGCTTCACCGCGGTGCCCTGGACCACCGGGCTCGCCGGTCCGGCGGCGAGGGTGGTCGTGGTGGCGGTCTGAACGGGCGGCGGGGTGCTCTGGTAGGTGGTGCCGGTGGTGAACCAGATCGCGGTGGTGAAGTCGCCGTACGTGTCCGCCCCGAAGGCCCTGCGGCAGGTCAGGGTGAAGTCGTAACGGCCCTTCAGCTCGTCGAAGCCCGCGTCCTTCGCGTAGTCGCGCATCGTCTGCATCAGCGGTACGGAGAAGCCGCCGCCGGGCGCGGGCTGGTAGATGGCGATCTCCGAGTTGCCCACCACGTTCTGGCCCTCGGCCGGGAAGCCCGCGCCCTGCACCTTGACGATGAGGTTGGTCGCCTCCTCGGGGCACAGCGCCGAGGTGGTCAGCGATATCCCCGACAGGTCGGTGCCGGTGGCCGGGGCGACCTCCATGGAGCCGATGACCTCGGCCCTGGCCGTCCCGGCGGCGGCGACGGCGACGCCGCCCGCGGCGATCGCCGCGGCGAGCACCAGCGACAGCCGCCGGCGCACGGTGGTGATCTTCATGCTCGTCTCCCGCCGTCTCAGTCGTTCGAGGAGTCGGCGAAGGACAGCAGCCCGCGGCGGCGGGCCTGCCGGACGGCGAGGGTTCCGCCCGCGACCAGGGCGGCCGCGACCGCGGCCAGCCAGCCGGCGTCGGCACCGGTGGCCGCCAGCGAGCCGCCGTCGTCGCCCGAGGCACCGCCGTCGACCTCGGTGGAGATGCCCTCCGAGCCGCCGTCGGTCGTGTCGCCGCCGGTGTCACCGCTGGTGTCACCGCCCGTGGTGTCCGTGGGGTCGGAGGTGTCCGTCGGCTCACCGGTGTCCGTGGGCTCGCCGGTGCCCGTCGGGTCCGACGTCGGAGTGGGGGTGCCGCTCGGCGTGCTGGTGTTCGTCGGGATGCTGCTCGGGGTGGGCGTCGGGGTGCCGGCCGCGGGGTCGGTGTCCTGGTAGGTGGTGTTGGTGGTGAACCAGACCGAACCCTTGAAGTCACCGTACGTGGTCGCGCCGAACGCCATGCGGCAGGTGACCGTGAACTCGTAGCGGCCCTTGAGCTCGTCGAAGCCCGCGTCCTTCGCGTAGTCGCGCATCGTCTGCGTCAGCGGAACGCGGAAGCCGCCCTCGCCCGTCTCGGCGTAGATCTCCTTGGACGCGTTGCCGACGACGGTCTGGCCCTCGGCCGGGAAGCCCGAACCGGTGACGGACACGATGACGTTGGTCACCTCGGCCGGGCACATGCCCGAGGTGGAGAGGTCCATCCCGCTGGTGTCCGAGCCGGTGGCCGGGTTCACCTTCAGCGTGCCGATGGTGTCCGCGTGCGCGGAGGTCGCGGCCATGAAGCCCACCGCCCCTCCGGCCAGGACGAGCGAGCCGAGCGCGGCCGCGGTCGAGCGGTGCAGGCGTGTGAACGACACTGTCTTTCTCCTCATTACTTGTGATGGACGTGGGTGACGGGTGCTCAGCCGGACGTGTCCACCGACGCGGCACGTCCTCTGCGCCCGCGCACCCACTGGGCGGCACCCGCCAGGAGCACCAGGAAGGCGACCGCGAAGCCGCCGAGGGACCACACGACGAGGGAGCCGCCCCCGGCCGCGTCGGCCGACGCGGCGTTCACGACGCCGGTGACACCGCCCTGGGCGGGCACGCCGGAGGCGTCCGGCGCGCCGGACGACACGGGCCCCGGGCCGCCGGAGGCGGCCGACGGGGCGGACCCGCCGGGGGCGGACGACGGCGCCGGTGCGGTGCCGCCCGGCTCGGCGGAGCGTCCCGCCGCGGGGTTCCCGGGGGTGGCCCGGGTGCCGTCCGTGTAGGAGGTCCTGGAGGTGAAGCGGAGCGAACCGGTGAAGTCCCGCAGGCTCTTGAGGCCGAAGGGGGCCTCGAGGCAGCTGACGGTGAAGGTGTAGGTGCCGCGCAGGGTGCTGAAGCCGGCGTCGAGCGCGTAGTCCTGCATCGTGTACGTCAGCGGGATCACCCGCCCGCCGCCGGGCGCCGCCGGGTAGGTGCCGATCTCGGAGTTGCCGACGACCACCTTGCCGTCGCGGGGGAATCCGGCGCCCTTGACCCAGGCGATGACGTTCCGCGTGCCGTCCGGGCAGGGGCCGGCGGCGGTGAGCGTGATGGGCTCGGTGGCGCTGCCGTGCTGCGGCGCGACCGTGAGGGCGCCGCGTTCGGCGGCGTGCGCCGCGGGCACGGCCACCCACAGCGAGAGGACGGCCAGCACCATGGCGACGGGCGCGGAGGCACGCGAGGCGGGGGCCCGCTTCCTCGGCGCGGCCGCGGCGGTGCGGGCGTCGTCCGGGCGGGGTCCGCGGCGGCGCCTGCGGCGCACCCACCACGTGGTCGCGACCGCGGCGACGACCAGCAGGACGGCGAGCAGCGCCCAGGGCACGGCCCAGAAGCCCTGGGTGCGGGTCAGGCTCGGCAGGTCGGGGATGGCGACGTCACCGCGTACGGATACCGCGTCGACCGAGACGGTGGTGGTGTCCCGCACGGTGGGCAGGACGCCGGTGGCCGTGACGCTGATCCTCAGCGCGTTGCCCGGCAGGATCTCGGCGAGGTCGCGCGAGCCCTTCACCGTGGCGATGCCCCCGAACGCGTCGCGGACGCGGACCGTCTGCTCGGCGGCGAGCCGGACGTTGCCGGTGTTGCGCACGGTGTAGGACACCGTCGCGCTGCCGGTCCCGAAGGGGTTGGCCGTGCCGTGGTAGTCGGTGTGCAGGTCCTCGACCGAGAGCAGCGGCCTGAGCTGACCGGCCACACGCAGGTACATGCGGGCGCCGACGCGCTGGTCGACCTGGACCCGGTCGCCCTTGGCGCCGGTGCGCACCGCGGACAGCGAGGCGACGATGCCGGCGGGGTGGTCGCCGGGGCTGACCGTGCGCGGCACGGTCAGCGTGAAGGGGACGATGACGCGGGAACGGGAGGCCACGGTCACCCGGGACCTGCCGAGCTTGACCCAGGTGCCGGCGTCGCTGGACTTGGTGGCCCGCGGGAGCAGGTCGAAGCCGCCCCCGGCGGAGTTGATGGCGTCGGCGGCGTAGACGCTCAGCGTCAGCGGCTTGGCGCTGTAGTTCCAGATGGCGATGTGGTCCCGGATGACGGCGCCGGGGGTCACGCCGTAGGAGTAGTTGGGCCTGCCGTCGGGCTTGTCGGCCGTGGACGGCTGGACGCCGAAGGTGGTGCGCCCGTTCGGGCCCGCGCCGGGTCGTGCGGCGGCCGCGTGTGATGCGGCGGCGTACGGGGTGGCGGCCGACGCCGTTTCGGCGGCCGGGAGTACGGCGAGGACGCAGGCGGCCAGGACGGCGGCGATACGGCGGGCTGATCGTGTGATCATGTCAGGTCGTCCGATCGGGCGCGGGTGGGACGGGGTGGTGCGGGGTGCTGCGGGGGCGTACGTGCCGGGTCGTGCGGAACGGGCCGGACCCGTGGGGCCGGTCGGGCGGCCCCCCCCCGCCCCGCCCCCGCCCGCCCCCGGGCGGGTACCCCCCCCACGCCCAGCGCCCCCGCACAATGGCCGACAGGTGAGCG